>CAZBEU010000341.1:0-4106 GCA_964491005.1 uncultured archaeon
AATTGTTGTTTCAATAAACCATTGATCTAGGGTATCCCATTCTTCTAATTTAGATATTATTTTATCTATTTGTTCTTCTTGTTTTGGAAAAGCATTCATATTTTTAAGTAGCTTAAATTTAGTAATAAAGGTTTTTTGACCTTCAATCTCATCATCGGGTGTTGGCTCTTTTTCTGTTAAAAAAAGAAATAGATCTTTAATTTCCTCAATTAGTAAATTATTATCTGAATTTTCACTCATAAAAACGCTATCTCCTCATATAATCAATTTTATCTTACTCTTTATTATAAAATAATCTATCCACTAATTTATTTTTGTGTAATACATATATAGGAAATTTAAATACATTATCAATTTTTCGATTAATATTCAATAAGACCACTGCTTTGAGGAAGTGATTGAATTGTATAATGTTATTATAAATTTTTTTTAATTAAAAAAATAGAAAATTCCAAATCCTTTTATAGAATTTAGGAATTAAACTCTACGACCTCTGTGTCCACCTTTCCTTCGACAGTGATCATGACTCTTAGGAGTTGTTTCTTCAATTCTTTCAACCCTTAATCCTGATCTTGCTAATGCTCGAATACATGCTTGAGCACCTGGTCCAGGTGTTTGAGTTTTATTACCTCCAGGAGCACGGACTTTTATATGGACAGCTGTTATACCCAAATCTTTTAAAGTACCAGCGATTCTAAAACCGCATTGCATACCTGCATATGGATTACTTTCATCTCTATCTGCTTTAACAACCATACCACCACTACATTTAGCAAAAGTTTCAGCCCCACTTAAATCTGTAGCAGTAACTATTGTATTATTAAAAGAACTAAATATATGTACAATTGCATATCGTGTTTTATCTTCAGACACTTACAAATCCCATTTTTCATTAATTTTATTTATTTAACACTTGATTTTTTAAATGTATTCTAAAATATTAGTATTTCGATTTTTTTTTTCCTCATCCAAAAAAAGAAATTCTATCTGTATTTTTAAGAAAAAATATTTAAATCAATGAATAATAAATAAAACTCATAAAAATATGTATATAATAAAGCTGAAATTAAAATGACTTATAGTCCACCAAAAAAAGTAACGGTTTTTATTTCTTTCCTCCTCCTAGTATTTGGTCTTGTCTTATAATATTGGACAATCTGGCCACCTTTACCTGATTTCTGGCCTGTAGTATCCTTAGGAGATTTTACAAATTGGGAATTTTGGGGAATGTTTGGTATGATAATGGTTTTCTTAGCCTGGTTCCTTCTTTACTTAGGAATAAAATTTCATGGAATTTAAATTATCATTTTTTTTTTTTTTTTTTAAAATTTTTAAAGAATAAAGCATTTTAGTAGAATTTTTCAATTATTTATTGAATAATACTGATTCTTCTTTTATTAGAAGAATTTTTTTTATCATTTCTCAAAACAAAATGAATTAAATATATTAAATGATAATTTCAATAATTTCTCATATGAGATAATTATTGTTTAGATTTAAAAGTACTATTCGGAGCATATTGAATAAGATCTTGTTCTATATTTTTTACTATATATGAGGGGGAATCAATTCTTTTGGCTCCAACTTGAATATGTTTATGAACAATTAATTGTCTTGCTTGATAGATACTATTTGCCATACCTTTCTCATATACGAGAGTTTGTAATCTACGTTTTAATACATCCTCGATAGTCAATTGTAGAATATCTTCAAAAGTAGATTCAGGACCCAAGATACCTAAACGATTTAATTTAGTAATTAGAGTCTTTTGCACTTCTTGTGCTTTATCTTTTGGTAAAGTTCTTGAATGTCTGGCAATTTCTCTCCATCTTCTAAGCTTAGTACCTGATTTCCAAAATTCCCTTTTATTTCTTAAACCATATTTTCCAACAAATTCGAGTTCTTCATTTAATCTATCTCTTTGAAATGGATGTTTTGGTTTTTTGAATTTTTTTTTTAGTTTTCTAGGATCTCCCATTATTTTCACCTATTTCTTCTTTTGTTTTAGTAGACTTTTTCTTTGAAAACCAATAACTAAACCATGACGTCCTGTACTCTTAGTTCTTTGACCTCGAACTTTTAATCCATAATGATGACGTATTCCTTTATATGATCTCATACGTTTCATTCTATCGATATCTCGTTTTACAGTAATTTCTAATTGGTTTCCTAAGATTTGTTTATCATCCCCATGAACAATATCTTTTTGTCTATTTAAAAGATATGAAGGGATTTCATATTTTAAAGGATCAGATACAATATCTTCGATTAAATTTATTTCTTTTTCCGATAATGCCCCAATTCTAGTTGAAGGATTAATAGATGCTTTTTTGACAATAATTTGAGCAAATCTTTTTCCGATTCCCTTAATTTGTGTTAAAGCATATTCTATTTTAGCATTACCGTCAACTCTAGCTCTTAATTTTCGAAAGAATATTTGTTCTTTAAAATTTGGTGGTCGTATTGGTGAAAGACTCATTTTTTAATCTTTTAATATTTAATTTAATGAAATAAATATAAAATAAAATATTAATTTTTTGATCTTGGCTTCAGAAAATGTCAAAAAATCTAAAAATCAAAAATAACAAACAATTAGGTTTTTTATGTTTTAAAATGACATTAAAAGAATAACTTTTTTAATATAATTTTTGAAGATAAAATTAATTAAATCTCATTAATTAAAAATAAATTAATCTAAAACACTATTTTTATGCAAAAATATTTGGATATCATGGTGTATGAATAAAATATAATACTGATTTTAGAAAATGGTTGACATTACTTTAGAAGATTTTGAAGACTTCTATAAAAAAAAATTAAATAATATCTATTTTAAAGAAAAAAAATTTGCAGCAAAATTAATTAGTGATATAAAAGATAATTTGGTAAGTATAAAATTAAGCATGGATCATTTCTTAGATGTAAAGGAAGCTCTTGATCAAAAAGCAGTAAAATCCTTAAATTTCTTTTCGGAGAGAATAAAAAAAGAAATTGATGAAATTGATATACCCGATAGTGAAATTATTCATGATAATTTAACAAGTTTATTCAATGCTGTTAAAAAATTATTCATAACTATTAATGATATTGCTAAAAAATCATTACCCAAGTTTCAAAAAGAAGTTCAAACAGAATTAAAAGAATTAAATTACCTGACAAGAAAATTAAATAAAAAACAAATAAATTTAGATCAATTTATACGTAATAAATATTCAGACGTTAAATCCGCTGAGGATATACTCGATAAAATCCCAAAATTTTATAATTTAAGAGAAAATATTGAAAATACCAAGAAAGACATAGAAATATTTGAAACGAATAAAGAAGAAATTCAAGAAAATTTGGATCAGCTAAACGAGAAGTTATTAGAAATAGAAAAAGATGATCTATTCAAACAACTTAAAACTCTCAAGGATCTACTATTTAAAATAAAAATGGAAATAAATAATGAATTAGGATTTAAAAAAGCCTTAAAAAAATTAAAAGTTGAAGTTGAACGAAATAATCTTCACGTTCAAAATTTAGATGAAGTGTATATCAGGGAATTTATCAAAGATCCAATATATGTTTTGAGTAAAGAAGGAAAAGAACTGAATAAATTTAAGAGTTTATTAATACAATTACGACATATATTAGAAGAAAATAAATTAAATCTTAAAACAGATAAAAAAGAAAAAACTATAGAACAAATTAATGATATTTTTGAAAGTAAGAAAATTTATGAAGATCTCGATAGACTGCATGAAATTAGAGAAAAAACAGATATAATTAAAACCGAAATTGAAAAAAAAGGATTGGATCAAAAACAAGATGTAATTAAAAATGAAATTGCATTAAATACTCAAAGATTAGAACATCTTGAAAATGATATTAAAAAAAAAAATCAAGATTACCTTCGTTATTTAGGATCTCTAAAAAAAGAAAGAGAAGATTTTCAAAAAACAGTTGAAGATGTAATAGAGGAAGAATTCAAACTCAATATAACAATTTCTTTTTAAATTATTTGTTTTCTTTTTCAACAATTATTAATTTTCTATTATTAATTTTATCTGCCTTAATTAGATTAAGTTTTAAGTTTTTCTTAAGAAATTTAAAGGTATTACTCT
>CAZBEU010000342.1:0-11782 GCA_964491005.1 uncultured archaeon
TCCCTCTTATGTACTATCACTAACTTTAATTATGAGTACTACAGGGAATCCCTCTTTACCACAAGGAAATCCAGAGGTCTTAGCTCAATTTTTCGCACCAATTCCTTCTGAACGAGAAGCATATATAGAAGAAATAGTAAAACGTGATCGATTAATTTATGGTAATTTTGATTTTGATGAAAACAGAGTAAGAGCCTCTAGAGCAAATGAATATGATAGATGTTATTACCCTAAAGGTGTAGCTCGCCAAATAGCAGCAACAGCAGTACCTGGTAATATTCAACCAAAAATCTCGGCAATAAAAGCACCAACACTTGTTATTCATGGGAAAGAAGATCCATTACACAATATTGAAGCAGGCAAAGAAATCGCATCAACAATACCGGGAGCAGAACTATTAATTTTAGATGGAATGGGACATAGTCTACCTCACGATATATTAGAAAAGATCGTTAAAGCAATAAATGTTAATAGTAATAAAATATGATTTTGGATGAATATTAAAATTATACGAACTACTGTTTAGAGCGTGGTAGTTCACTTTTTAGTTTAATTCTATTATTTTTGATTTCTAAATAGCAATTTATTATACCAATACTTGTTAAAAATACATAGCAAGCATTAATAATTCCTATACTTAACACCCCAA
Organism: uncultured archaeon; assembly: GCA_964491005.1. Taxonomy (GTDB): domain Archaea; phylum Asgardarchaeota; class Lokiarchaeia; order Sigyniarchaeales; family SOKP01; genus JAFGOA01. The sequence goes on from CAZBEU010000342.1 coordinate 650, forward strand.
TTGAGAAACTAAAAATAGAAACTAATATATTTATAACTATCGATAATAATAGTCCAATAATTCTAAATTTGGCTTCACCTGCCTTTTTGCTTACAAAAAAGTAAAATGATGCAAAAGATATTATTGTAAATATCCATTCTATTGGTTCCATTTTTATCTTTATGATTGATAATTAAGAATTATAATTCTTCATGAAATTCGAAATATAGAAAAACTCTATAAAATACACATTTACCATACTATTTAAATATTTTCATTAAAATCGAATTATAAAAAAAATATAAATATTTTAAAAACATATTTTTATATGATAAATGAAAGAAAAAGATGAAAATTTTCTTTTTAAAGGAAGAATTCAAGATTTTGAAAGAATAATACTTAGATACTATATTGAACAAGCAAATTTTAATGAACAATCAAAAGTATTAGCGAAAATTTTAGCATATTTAAATATTTATGGAAATTTAACACAAAAAAAGCTAAAAATATTAACTAAATTTTCAAGTTCAACTATTTCAACTAGCTTATCCAATTTAATCAATATTGGATATGTAAAAAAAGAAAAAATTCCCAAATCAAGAGAATATAATTATTTTTCAGCCTTTCCTACCCAGGAATCAATAGATGAGACTCTTGGAAGAGTGACAAACGAAATTAGGTTTTTTAAAGAGAAAATAAATGATTTAAAGAATATTAGTAATAAAAATATAAATGGTTATAGTCTACTTCTTAATAGATTAAAGGAAGCTGTGGAAATATTTGAATTATATAATGTAATACTAGATATTATTCAAGATCCAGCAAATCCTATAGATATTGATAACTATAAAGTTTCACAAAAAACCATAACTAGAGATGATATAAAAAATATATACAAAGAATTTGATCCTAAAATAAAGAAAATAGAGGATGAAATAATTGACTTTTATCTTTATGAATCTGTCTACTCTACTTTAAATGATTTTTTTTTAATTATTTATGTATATTTTATTATAAGAAGAGTTTTAACTCAAGAAAAAATAAGAGAACTTACAGGTTTATCATTTGGAAAAGTGTCACAAGTAATAAATTCCCTTATAAAAAAGCAACTTATAGAAAAATTAAATAAACAAGAATATGGAAATTTTATTCCTAAAAATAAAAAACAACAAATTTTTTACTCTATGACTTCTATTCATAATTCTTTTCTACAGTCCGGTTTTAATTCTCTAAAAGAAATTATGAAATGGGAAGGGGAATTTAAGAGAATTAGATTAGAATTGATTGATGATGAAAAAAATCTTAAAGAACTTAATGGTTATGACAAGATATTAAAAGTAGTAAATAAGTATTTAGACTTGTTGCCAATATATAAAAAAGCAAACTTATTTTTTTCGAAACTACTTTAATATTATTTTACAAAAGTTAATTAGAAATTTCTAATTAATATTTATATTTTTTTGATCAGAATCTATACAGGGATGAGCACGTATATCAAAAGAATATGGATTTGAATATTTATTTTGCTCTGATTTATCTGTTAATTTTTTTAATTTATCCATTAAAATATACATCCAATCTGCTAATTTAATATTAAGAGGAGAGTCATAAAATGGTATATGAGGTTTTATATCAACCACGGGTGTATTATTTATTGCATCTAACCCCTCTACAATTAAGGTTTCTCCTTTTCTCTCAATTAGTTTAACAGTTGTTTTGCAAATTGGATTAGGTCTTACTGGAGAACGTGTAGCAAAAATACCCTTCATTGGCATATCCTTTAATCCTGCAGGATGTATTTTTTGAATTTGACGGGCTTTATCGGGAATAGTATGAGTCCAGAAAAAGATAATAATATGAGAAAAATCCTCAATCCCATCCAAGCAGTTTAAATATTCTTCATCAATTATTATCTTAGAAATATTAAAATCACTTCCTTGCTCTATAGCTGTATCTATATCTAATTTTATATCTTTATTTGCATATTTTAAGATTTCTTTATCTAATTTACTTTTTACAATACCAATTGGTTTTACAATATAGTCTGTCATATTTAAAAATTATAAATTATTTGTTATTAATTAAGAGTTCATACTATCTTATAATTTAGTATTATTTATTATATTATTCAAAACCAAATTTATAACATCTTGATAAATCTTAGATTATTAAATATTAGACAAATTAATTAACTTAAGGGACTTAATTATGGATGATAATGAGATATTAAAAGAAATAAGATCCTGCATAGATTGCAAAAATTGTATGGAAAAGTGTGATACTTTTATTATAACAAAAAATGAGGTTCAATCACCTAATGGAAGATTGAAAATAGCTGAAAGTATTTTTCTAAATAATAAAATCTCAGAGGAGCAGCTTATTAGTATTTATACTTGCACTTTATGCGCAATGTGTGATTTAATTTGCTCACAAAACATTAAAATTAGTGAAATTATACACACATCCAAAGTCAGATTAGTTGATAATAATATAGGACCTTTAAAGATTCATGAAAAAATTATTCAAGGAATTATTGAAAAAAATAATTCCGTTGGAGGTAATCCTGAAGAGAGACTAAATTGGTTACCAAAAGAGTACGAGAAAAATGAGTTATTTGAAAAAAAAGATTCTGATACCCTTTTATTTTTTGGATGTATGTCATCATTTAAAGTTAAAGAAAGCGCAACTAAATCTTACCAAATATTAAAAGAGGCTAATTTTAATTTTAAAATTTTAAAAAAAGAACCCTGTTGTGGAGAATATATATATTCAGCAGGAAAATTAGATGTAGCTAAAAAAATATTTAAAGAAAATATTGAATTATTTAAAAGATTAGGCATAAACAATATAATTGTCACTTGCGGAGGATGTTTATATGCATTTGATTCTGTTTATCGAAAATATTATGATGATTATAATATTAGGATCAGACATATTATAGATGTAATTTATGAATTAGAGAAAGAAGGTAAGATACAACTCAAACCTCTGAATAAATCGATAACATATCATGATCCCTGTAGGCTTGGAAGAAAATATAAAAATAATTCTCTTATTAAAAAAGCGCGATTACTTTTAAAAAAATGTATTTTAGAAATAAACGAGCTTTCAAATGAACATCAAAAATGCCCTTGTTGTGGTGCCGGTTCGGGAATTAGAGGTGTTGATAGTAATTTATGTATAAAAATCGGAAAAAGATTGTTTGATAAAATGAAAACTAAAGAAATAGTATCTTCTTGTCCTTTATGTATTTTTAATTTTAAATATGTTAATTATAAAAATCAAATGGATAAGGATAGTAAATATTTCTTAGACTATATAGTGGAATCAATGAAAAAATAACATATCTATGCATAATTTGTATTATTCGAAATAATTTTTTGATAACAACTATAACAATTCTAAAATAATTATACCTACTTCTTTACCATCTTTAAATATATTTATTCACTTTTAGGAGATATGAAGAATTCGAAATTTTCCTTCATTGAATATTTGTAAATCCTGCTTTTTTCATTAGCTTAAGAATTTCCTCTTTAGAATAAAGTTTGATATCTCCATTTTTAGAAGGTAAGAGTAAATTATATAATTGTCGAAATGGAGTGGGTAACCAACAATCACCAATAAAAAGTGTCCCATTTATCTTGCAAACTCTATACATTTCATTTAAAGCTTCTTGAGGAGATATATAATGATGAAATGCATTAATGCTTATTATAATATCAAAAGAGTTTTTATTCCAAATCAAATTTTTAACATCCCCAACTGCAAGTTCTGCTTTATTTCTTAATTTTTCATTTGCTATTTTTATCATATTTGGTGATATATCTATTCCTGAGACGTTACAACTGAATTTTTGTAATATTAAAGATAATAATTCACCAGTTCCAATTCCTATATCTAAAATAGAATCAAAATGAAGATTTTCTAATTCTTCTAGAACATATTTATGTAATTTTGAAGCATGCTTACTATACCAACAATTAATATCATAAATTGGTGCAAGTTCATCGAAATATTTTATTGTAAGAGTTTTATATTTCAAATATTTTTTTTTTTTTTAATAATCGAATATGAATAAATGACTTTAAAAAAATATTATCTTTTATTTTCAGATTTATTTAAATTTTGTATTATGATTATATTTCTATAAATATGAAAAATCCTTTTTAATTTCTTAAATGACAATAAATTATAGATGTAAAATTATTGACTGGTGAAAATAAAGAAAGATCACATTTAAGGAAAATAATACTGGGCATAATAATATTACTTTTAGGAATCCTTGGATTAATTATTGCATTAAGTATACAATTTTCAGATCAAAGTGATTCATTTTTTCATTATGAAATTGATTGGAGCGTATATATATTTTTAATAGTAGCTATAAGTTATGGGCTTATATCAATTGTTTGGTATGCTATTATTGATAAAGATTCAGAAAAAATAAAAGAAAAGATTTTAATAGAATTAAAAAATATGAATCCAATTTTGAAAAAGCTCAATATTTAGAAGAAGCACGGACTCTTTATAATTCTGGGAATGAACAATATAAAAGGAAAAATGTATCTGAGGCCCTACAAAACTATATTGATGCTGTTAAAATTCTGAAAAAAAATGGGATAAAGAAAACATCATTGGAACGGGATTTAAAAGATAGTATTAGTTGGATCGAACAGAATAAAAAATAATGATATATTTTAAAAATAATGAGGGATTTAAATTGAGTCTAAAATATGGGAATAAATGTTATAATGAGAAACAACAAAAATTAGTTGATAATGTAATTAAATCCATAATGAAGGGATTTAATTTAGAGAATATACCTGAGTGTGATATTCAAGGATTAGATATTAAATCAATGGAGCATGAATTTGAAGAATCGAAAGAAACGAAAACACCTAAAGAATTGAAAGATATGGAAAAACTTTTGAAGTTTAGGAAGAGCTATTATGGTAATATGGTTAAAGTGTTATTTCGTTTAAATGATGTAAAGAAACTCTGTTATAATAATGAAAAAATACAAACAAATAAATATTATGTAGATGTACATTTATGGACAGGTGTTTTCGATTTTTCCATCCCAAGCCCTTTCATTTTTGGTAGAGCATGTAAACGGAGGAGACATGGGGGTGGACACTATTTTTTTTATCCCTTAAACCTAACTAATTTCCCAATTTTAGATCTAACAAACAAAATAAAAGAAAAATTTCCAGAGTTGTTTCCATATGACATCGTGGGGATTCCAATCTTTATTGATTTGTTAAAAAATGGTAAACTTTCTAAACACGTCTCTGATCAATTAAAAAATGCATATAAAAACCAGAGTTATAAAGAAATGACTAATGATCCCCTTGTTAATCAATTAAACTTAGATAAAAAATTAATAAATCAATTGATATTACTTCCTCATTTTGGAAATACTGAAGAGGGCATAACAAAATATGTCAGCGATGTCGACGTGTCAATATTATTCTTTCCATTTGAAAATACAACTCTATTTCAAATAATTTATTTTGGATTTTTTAAAAAAAAATCAGGAATAAGATTAAAGTTTTTAATAGATTCTATAATTAGATGTATGACAGAAAATCTTACTTGATAAATCAGCGTTTTGTTTACCTCTGCCAAACTATAATTTAAAAGTAAAATACAAGAAAAATAATAAAATTTCTATACTAAAAAGAGGGAGATTAAAAATTATTTTAATTTTATTTATTTTCTCATAATTTTTGTGCAGGTATAACCGTTGGATTTTCTATTACAGGTAATATGGAATAGATGTTTGTAAATGGAACAACAAATTTGTCCTTAATACCTTCATTGGTGAATGTAGGTCATGTATTAATGTAAGGAGAATTATCACTCTTTTTTGGTGTGATTTATTTAAATAGATAAATCAATATATTTGTTAATTATTTCTCTTTATTACTCAAGAAGATACTCATATATACGAACATGATGATTTTTATTTCAACTGCAAATCTTTAATTCAACAGACAATCCTTTTTTTTTTACTATAACTGGTATTATATATTATGATTATTTAATTTTAAAAATATAGAATTCTCTAAATCAATTAAAAAAAACTACTCAATTAAAAATAAAATATTTTTTTTTTGGTAAATTTTAAATTCTATCATTCAAATATTCTATATGAATGTTCGATAATTTGAAATATATCAAACAATAATTAAATTCAATTTTGATAATATTAGATAGAGTTGATTTATTATGAGCACAACAATTTATTATTTTTCTGGAACAGGAAATTCTCTAATTGTGGCAAGAGATATTGCAGAAAAAACTAATGGTAAATTAGTTCCTATACCTTCATTGATAGAAAAAGAAAGAATCTTGATAGAATCAGATGTTATTGGTATTGTATTTCCAGTATATCATGCAATATTTCATGGTATACCCTTAATTATTAAAAGATTTGTAAAAAAAATGGATAATCTTAAATCAAAATATATCTTTGTAGTATGCACATGTCAAGGCTTTTCACGTTTGACAATTAACAAAGTGAGTGAAATTATCAAATCACGAGGTGGTCAACTTTCAGCAGGGTTTACTATACCAATGCCAAACAATAAAAAACCTCCCAAAGTTGAAAAACAACAAAAGTTATTTAATAACTGGAAGAATAAACTTGAAATTATTTATCAATATATAAATACCCGAAAAAAAGGAAGATTTGAAAATACTATATTTTACAATCTCTTACTTGCTCCATTCGCTTCTAGATTAAGAAATAAGACTATAAAACTATTAAATAACCTTGCTAATACAAACGATTGCCAATTAGAATCATTAATTCCATTTACAGATAGAAGTTTTTTTGTTGATGAGACATGTAATGGTTGTGGAATTTGTGCGAAAGTTTGTCCCGTAAGTGACATCAAAATAATTAATAATAAACCCGTATGGCAAAACCGTTGTGAATCTTGTTTAGCTTGCATTAATTGGTGTCCAAATGGAGCAATCAAAGGAAGTATAAAATTAAATGAAAAAATCCCTGTAAGATATCATCATCCTGATGTAAAATTGTCAGATATGTTTTTACGAAATTAAAATTATAAATCAAAATGAAAACAATTGATAAAACATGGTGAAAATAAATTGAGTAAGAAAAAGAATTGGAAATTTGAAGATATTCCTAGTCAAAAAGGAAAGGTAGCGATAGTTACTGGTGCCAATAGAGGAATTGGGTTTGAAGTGGTAAAAGCATTAGCACGAAAAGGTGCACAAGTTATAATGGCTTGTAGAAATTTAGATAATTCAGAAAAAGCAAAAAATAAAATACTCAGCGAATATCCTAATGTAAAAATCGATATGATATATTTAGATTTAGCAAATTTATCTTCAATAAGAGAATTTGTTACTAAATTTCAGGAAAAATATAGTAGATTAGATATTCTTTGTAATAATGCGGGAATTTTTCAAACTCCTCAACAAAAAACTGTGGATGGATTTGAATTACACTTTGGAACAAATCATTTAGGACATTTTGCTCTTACGGGATTATTAATTGAAATGCTAATTAAAACAAAAAATTCAAGAATAATAACTATGAGTAGTTGGGGGCATAAATTTGGTGAGATTCATTTTGATGATTTGAATTTAGATAAAAATTACAGTAAGGGAAATGTTTATGCACAAAGTAAATTAGCAAATCTTCTCTTTGCATATGAATTACAAAGAAAATTAGAATCTAATGGAAGAAATGTTCTGAGTATTGCCTCGCATCCTGGGTGGACAAGAACTAAACTTTCAAAGAGTATTTTAATAAGAATTTTTAATCCTTTCATGGGGATGAAACCAGAAAATGGAGCTTTATCTATGATATATGCGGCAACTGCTCCTGAAGCCGAGGGAGGTGCATATTATGGGCCAAATGGTCGACTTGGAATAAAAGGTTATCCTAAAAAAGTCAAATCTAACGAAAAATCCCATAATTTAGAACTAGCAAAGAGATTATGGGAAGTATCTGAAGACTTAACATGTATAAAATTCTCAATTTAGTTATTTTTTAAATTTTGAATTATAAGTCGTATTATTCCTGTAAATACAAAAAATCTATTAATTATGGAATAGTTCCTTCGCATTAAATAATTAGGATTCTTATCAAAAATATGGTTGACAATTATTATAGATGTAGTAAAATTTACAATAATCATTGTTCTAATCCTGATATTTGGATTATCATTTTTGGTACTAAGTAGCATAACAATTATTATATTTTTTTTTGATTTTTTGATGATTAGCTTTTCAATATTGGCATATTTTATTGGATTTGCTTGTAAAATTAAAAATCATAAAGATTTAAATTGAAACTCTTATTAAATAATATTAGTGTTAATTATGTCAGAAAATAAAAAAGAGCAAATCTTAATAGCAGCTAACGAATGTTTCGCTAAATTTGGATATAAAAAAACAACTCTTGAGGATATTGGAGAAAAAATAGGATTAAATAAAGCTTCTATTTATTATTATTTTAAAAGCAAAGAAGAGATATTCACAACAATCGTTTTTAATGAATTTCAACATTATATTGTTAAATTACATCAAGATATTAAAGAAAATATGAATTGTGAACAAAAAATATTGACTTATTTTGAAAAAAAATTGCATTATATTCAAAAATCTACACTTGTACAACAATTAACTGAAATTGAACCTGATAAATTGCAACACTTATTTTCTTCAGGACAAGATATAATTTCACAAATGGAAAAAGGAGAAAAAACTTTTATGATAGAAATTTTAGAAAATTGCATTAAAAAAGGTGAAATAAAAGAATGCAATATTGAAAAAATTAGTGAACTTTTATTTAATTTAGTAAATGGTATAGAAAATAATTATAAAGGATTTACGGAATTAGAAAGTATGATAGAAGATGTTCAAATGGCACTAAAAATTTTTATAAACGGCTTAAAAAAATGTTAAAATTCATATATCTAAAGAATATTTAAAATGATTCTAGGTGCCCTTTTTAAACAATTTTTCCAGAAAAGGTTTCTAGAATGCACTTATATTGCCTAAAACAAAATCAATCATTTTTAGTGCAAATACTTTCAATGAAAATTTCCAAAATAGACCATTATACATGAAAGAAAAAAAATCTATTTATAAAATCCAAAAATTAAACTGCTATTTTTCATGATTTTTAGCTTAATTATGCCAATTTCTAAGAAAAATCAAATAATACTTCTTTTAATTGCGATTGTTTGTTTTTGTATTGCTGGAGGTTTTTCATTTGGTATTTATTTAACCCAAAATGATAGAATGTACTTAATTTTAGGAATATTGTTTCTAATACTTATAATAAGTAATATTACAGTAACCATTGTTAGGTTTAAAAAAAAATAGATCCTTTAACATTTTCTTTTTTTTATCAATAATATTATAATTCTTCAAAAAATTTTGATTATTTTATGATATAGATTAGAGAAATGAACTCCATTTCATTTATATATAATAAAAAATCTTTTCATCCTATGATTAAAAAAAAAATAAATTACCCGATTACATGTTTCTTTGGAATATGTTTAATTATTATTTATTGTATTTTCCTTTTCATATCCGTATTATTTTTCAGTAAAGAAGGATGGAGTCCCATTAATACTTGGTTAAGTGATTTTGGAAATTCAGATCCGTTATATAATCCAATAGGTGCTATTTTTTTTAATCTTGGTTGTATTATTACTGGAATTCTCTTAATTCCATTTTATTTTGGTTTGTATCGTTGGTTCCGGAAATATGAATATGATTGGAAGAATATATGGATTGATATATTTCTTGTAATTGCTATTATTTTTGGTATTTGCTCGGGAATCTCTTTATTTATGCTTGGTATTTACTCAGAAGACTTTTTGAGTGAGCATATAATTTGGTCTCGTAATTTTTTTAACTTTAATCTATTAGGATTATTTTTTATAGGATTAGCAATGATAATACATAAAAGATTTAAAAAAATAATTGTTTTATACGCTTGGACTGTAGTAGCGATTAATCTATCGTTTTTGTTTTTTATGAACCCTCTATTGGAATGGTTTACAGTATTTACAGCTCTGATTTTTGGAGGATTGGTTGTTTATAATACTTTTATTGTATTTAAGAAAAATTCATATAAAAAAAATATTGAATAAATCCAAAATTTTATTTTTTATTCCATTATATCTCTTTCTATTAATATCTAAAAGATTTCTATGTTTGGTTATTTTGGACTTGTATTGCATGGACATATTCCATGGTGTAAAATGTCAGGAACTTGGCCTGCTGGTGAAGAATGGCTATTTGAAGCAATGAATGAAACATATATTCCGATGTTGAATATCTTAAGAGAATTAAAAGAGAGAAAAATCAAAACAGGAATAACTATAAATATCACACCTATTTTAGCAGAACAATTGGCCGACGAATATATGAAACAACGTTTTCAAGAGTATATGGAAGGTAAAATTAAGCGTTGTAAAAGCGATATAATAAGATTTGAAAATCATCCCAGGATGAAAGAAATTGCTCAAGATCATCTAGACAATCATAATTATGTTCTTAATTCCTTTTATCATAATTATTATCGTGATTTAAATAGTTCATTTAAGTGGTTAGAAGAGGAAGGAATGATAGAATTAATCACTTGTGGAGCTACTCATGGATTTTTACCTTTAATGGAGAGTGATTCAGGGATCTTCTCACAAATTCAAGTTGCTATTGATACTCACAAAAAATATTTTAAAAAAGAACCAAAAGGAATATGGATTCCTGAATGTGCTTATCGTCCACAAGAATATAGAGATAATAAATTGAGAGAAAGTATTGATTATTGGTTAAATAATTCCGGATTAGAATATTTTTTTGTAGATTCTCATGGTATATTAGATGCTGAAATACTTGAAGAAAAGAATAATATTGGATTAAATACGAATTTTGGTTATCAATTAAAAACAGGAGTTTTTGTTTTTGGGAGAAATACTAATACAAGTAGACAAGTATGGGATTCTAAAATTGGATATCCTGGAAATGAATATTATAGAGAATTTCATAAAAAAGATTACGAGTCAGGATTACACTACTGGAGGATAACTAATAAAGACTTAGGAAACGAACAAAAACTAATATATGACACAAATTTAGCCAAACAAAAAATCA
>CAZBEU010000343.1:0-1883 GCA_964491005.1 uncultured archaeon
TTAATAAGGATAATGCAAAATTTATAGGTATGATTCCAGATATTAACACAAACAATATTTTTCAAATAGGAAATGCGGCTGGTATAGGAGCTCAGTATAGTTTATTAGATATAAATATGAGAAAGAAAGAAAACGAATTATTAAAAAAGATTAGGTATATAGAAATTGCTATGGATAAAACCTTTCAAAGAGAATATGCAGAAGCAATGTATTTCCCTCATATAAATTTAAACGTATTTAAGAGTCTAAAAGAATATCAAAATATTCCTAAACGATAAATAGTTAATTCAAAACTAAATTTTCTTTTGCTTTCTATATCAAAATTAATACAAATAAATAAAATATGAATAGAAATTATAAATAACAAACATTAATATTAAATATTGTATGTATCAAAGTAAAAATATATAAGAGATAATTTTAATTAAAGATTTAATTTAAGATAATTTAAAATATTATTTACGATATAAATTTCATATAATACGAATTTTGTTAAAATAAATAATAAGAGTATAAAAATATTTTTCTGGAGAATAATAAAATGTCAAGCTTCAAATTAAAAGTACTTTTAACGGGAGCAGCAGCTTGCGGTAAAACTAGTCTTGTTCAAAGGTTTATCAAGAATCGTTTTCAAGCAAATTATAAATTAACTGTTGGAGTAGATATTCTTACAAAGGATGTTGAATTTCAACCAGGAGAAGTTGCTACACTCTCTATTTGGGATATTGGAGGTCAACAAAGATTTGAATTTATCAGAAGTACATTCTATAAGGGAGCCGCAGGAACTTTATTAGTATTTGATCTAACAAGAGAGCAAACTTACACTGAAACAAAGAAGTGGTTAACAGAGATAAGACAATTTGCAGGTGAAAATATTCCTTTTGTGCTAGTTGGAAATAAAGTAGATTTACTTGAAGATGTAGGTCGTGTTATTGATAGTGATGAAGCAAGGAAATTTGCCGAGGATGAAGGAAGCATTTATATTGAAACTTCAGCTAAAACAGGTAATAATGTTGATGATGCATTTACAGAATTAACTCGCCGAATAATAAATTCTAGAACAAAATAAAAATCTCTTTTTTAAAATCAGTTTAATCTTTCTTAATTAACATTAAAATGTCTTAACTGCTTTATTCTTTAAAATCTAATTTTATAAAAAGATAAAGTTAATTATTGCATTTATTGTTTTCAAATTCTTCACATAAATCATCATGAACCATGTTAATACCATCCATTAATTTCTCTTTTTTTACTAGTAGAGAAAGATTTAGCTCATCATTACTTTGTGAGATTCCTTTTACATTTACATCCCTTTTTGCTAATGCATTAAAGATATCAGATTTAGTCTTATTATCTAAAACTTTTAATCCTGTTATATTGATTATGGATACAGGTTCCCAATTTATGTGATAAAATTCAGAAAAAAATTCCTCACTTTTTAATGCTTTTATTGCTTTTTCAGAATCTTCCCCACTAACAACAAAAGAGGTACTAATTTCAGATGAACTCTGAGCAACAAACGAGACACTTATTTTATTTTTACCCATAACATCAAATATTTTACCCAAAACCCCAGGGATATCTACCATACTACCGGATATTATAGTTATAACAATTGCATCTTCAATTGCAGAAATACCTTTAATTTGATCTTTATTTGTTTTGTCAGATATTGTGGTAAATTTCTCCTTTTCTAATGGTTTATTAAAATTTCTTATCTCTAGGGGTATTTTTCTATCTTCAATTGCTTCTAAACATTTAGGATGTAATACTTTAGCTCCAAAATTCGCAATCTGTTTTGCCTCAATATAATCTAAATTTTTAATTAAAAAAGATTCGCTGACATATTTAGGATTTATAGATAATAATCCATCTACATCCTT
>CAZBEU010000344.1:0-2665 GCA_964491005.1 uncultured archaeon
TATTAAAAAGAAAAAGAATTGAATTTTAAAAAATATTTTTCTTGATTTTTCTAATTATATTATTGATTTTATTTTGAAAATTCTTCTTTAAAAAATGACTCTAAATTCTTAAATTTCTCTCCATTTAAGGTTTGAATTACACTTAGGAATACGTCTTGTTTTTTATTTCTAGTAACGGCCATTAAAACCGCTTTGTTCTGGACTTCTTTTATTAGAATATATGAATTTTCGCTCTCATAGATTATTGCAGAAAGATCTAAAGGTGAAACGTTTGGCATATTCATAATTTCCATAATTTTTTTATAAATTTGATACATATTTGAATCTAACGTTCCAATTTCAAATTTCATGAATTCTAAAGGTTTAGATTCAAATTTACCTAAAGTTGATGCAATTATTAGCCCATCTGGTATATTAAAAAGGAGATATTCTGATAATGTATTTAGCTTAAATTGATCTAAAAGATGTCTTATTCTCCCTAATCGTTGAAGACTCAGTGTTGATTTTTGAATTTCATAGTCTAAAATTTCTATCAACCGATGTTGAGCACTTCCTTCTTTAACAGAGACAGGAGTAAACACAATTTTTTCTCTTATTTCTTGATTAATATCTTTAGATAATAATTCAAATAATGCATCTTCATCTGAATCCTCTAAATCTATTTTATTAAGTAAAACATAGACTTTATCTAAATTAGGACTAAATTCAAATATATTTTCAAGGAATTTATCAAAAATTTCTCGTATTTTTTCTTCTATAACTGATGAATCTGCCATAAAAATCGCAGCAGTTACTTCAGAAAAAACAAATTCTCTTTGATTTTCAGAGAAATATCGTTTTAAATAGATTTCTTGTCCTCCTGCATCCCAAACGTTTAATTCGATGATTCCCCGAAAAATAAAATTCTCTCTTGAGATTCCTTTTGTTGGTTTTAGGTTTATAACTTTCATAAAGTTATATCCTGAACATGTGGTCTTCATTAAGCTAGTTTTTCCTGCATTTTGGGGTCCAAATAATAAGACTTTCAAATATTATTTCACCGATTTATTTACTATAGGTTATAAAGAATTCCAATTTTTTTATAAAATTAATAAGTTACTCCTTATTTAACATTTTGTAATTGTTATAATAACAATAACAAAATAAAAAATATTATAAAAACTTATTTAACTATTGATTAGGGACTAAAATTCTATCAAAAAAAAAGATATAATTGTTGTTGAATTGGTCTATTATATCCGAAAATGAATAATAGTTAAATAATTCAAAATATTAATCAACAACATAAAAATAAAATTAATTTCGATGAAAAAAGATGACAAATTTATTAAATTATATACGAACTGTTGATGGATTTCCAAAAGAAGGGATATCTTTCAAAGATATAACGACTTTAGCAAAAGAGCATGCTCCTTTTAAAGAATCATGTGATAAAATTATTCAATATTTTAAAGATAAAAAAATTACTAAAGTAGCTGCAATCGAAGCAAGGGGATATGTTTGGGGAGGTGTAATTGCATATCAATTAGGGGCTGGATTTGTATTAATAAGAAAACCTGGAAAATTACCTGCTGAAACACTTAAGGAAAGTTATGAATTAGAATATGGTACAGACACAATTGAAATGCATAAAGATGCAATTGAGAAAGGTGATAATGTTTTATTATTTGATGATCTTTTAGCAACAGGAGGTACAGCTAAAGCGGCGGTGAATCTTATTGAAAAAGCGGGAGGCAATATTAAAGGAATTGCTTTTGTCATAGAACTTACTGGTTCCCTCCATGGGCGAGATAAATTAGATGGTTATGATGTATTCTCTCTTTTAGATATTCCTGTGGAAGAATAATCATATTATTTAATAAGAAATTAAAAAAAAATCTTTTTTTTTAAATTTAAAGAATTGCTCCTTCTAGAGAATGGTGACAATTGCAATCTCTCTCTACATCTATTTTTGGTAGTGTTAATTCCAATAATTTTTTGAGATTTTCTGAATTCTTAGCCATTGTCTCAAGAATTTCTTGTATGTCAACTGTCAATTTATTTATAGAACTGCCACATCCCTTACAAATATCATTATATTCTACTATACCGCAATTAGGACACTCTCCTGCCCACACATCTAAATCTGTAACTGTAGCAATACAACAGTAACATATTTGCTTTTCAGCAGCAAGTACTACTTCGGGGTAAGTTGTCATTCCAATAATATCTCCGCCCCATTGACGAAAGACTATAGATTCAGCTCGAGAAGAAAATCTTGGTCCTTCTATACAAACATAAGTACCTCCATTTTCAATATTAAGGTCTAAATCTTTTCCAGAAGAATAAAACAGGTTATTTAGATACGAACAATATGGATCTGCTTGACTAATGTGGCATACTTGTCCTCCTTCATAAAAAGTATCAAATCTTTTTTTTGTTCTATCAAAATATTGATCAACAAGTATAAATTTACCTTTATCATGTTCTTTTTTTAAAGAACCAACAGCCGAAGGAGATATTATGTATTTAACTCCTAATTCAGATAATGCCCATATATTTGCTTTATAATTTAAATTATGAGGGGGAATTGTATGTCCTGTGCCATGACGAGGTAAAAAAGCAATTTTCTTGCCTTTAAAAGTACCTAATTGAATCGCATCAGAAGGATGACCATAAGGCGTAT
>CAZBEU010000345.1:0-1510 GCA_964491005.1 uncultured archaeon
TTATAAATATATCCTTAATTAAATTAAATATTTGACGATTTAAAATGGTTGAGAAATTAGAGCTAAGTAATGGTATTATAGTAGATTTTGACAATCAAAATCCAAGAACTTTATTTGAAATTATCATAAGTGAAATTTTAATTCCAAAATACAAAGATTCTGATGATTGGAATCTTTCTATCAACGTTATTATTGAAGAGATGAATCAATTAATAAAAAAATATAAGTTAAATCCAGAATTAAAGTTAGGATTACTTAGTCAAGTAGAAGAGCATTTAGATAAAGATATTGAAGAACTCACTGGAGTTGCAAAAATTGAAATCTTATTTCTAAATATGGATGATTATGTTGAAGATATTAAAAAAATTATGACTTCTGGATTAGATAAAACAGAAATTAGAAACGAAATGGCCAGATTAATTCAACCTCTAACTGTATTTGAATTAGGAGAATTATTTATATTTCTTGGCAAAAGAACCTTCTTGAAATAATACTTTTCAATTTAATTTAAGATCTGAATTATAAATATTTTCTTATTATTATTATTATTTTTAGGAATAGAGATATTTATTCACTATATAAATTTAATTGGTTCTGCTGTTTCATAAAGATAATTAAAATAATAATTAGCCGCAGGTCCAAATGCTAAATGATCGGTGATTGCGCCAAAATAAGAACGTTTTTTAAAGAATTTTTGTGTTAGTACTATAAAAGCATCTTCTCCTTCATCGATGATAATGGATGTACCAAATAGTTGATTTCTATATTTTATTTCTGAGATATCTTGATACTTTAAAAGTATATTTTTTGATTCTTCATCATTTATCGATTCTTCTTCTATTAATAGTTTAATATCAGTAACTCCTCTTGCCCTTGCTTTTCTAATATCTTCATAAAATATTTCAAGAAATTCAAAATTCATAGAAACTAAATAAATAGATGTTTTAGCAATTTTAATTAGGGAAAGGGCTCTATTTAAACAAACCTCTCTTCCTCTATGGATATAAAGAGCAACTTTGATAGGAGTATCATGACTTTGGTATATTGAGGTCAAGTTATGAATAATTAAATTGGAATTTTCATCGAACATATCATTATATTGTTTTTTAGCAATTACTAATGCTTCATCGGGAGATTTAGCAAAATATCTTGATGGACGAGATTCTTCTTCTTTAATAATCCATTTTTTGTCTTTTTCTAATTGAGTAAGTATATTATAAATTCGAGAATAGGGTACACCTGAAGCATCCGATAATTCTCTTGCATCCATTGGACCTTTAGATATCAATGTTAAATAAATTGATATTTCATAATCAGTTAATCCAATTGTTCTTAAGCTTTCTTTAACAGATTCTGGTATCTCACTTGACATATATAGATCATATTAATTATTTTATTTAGATTAGATATTGATATATAATTCTTATTTTTAATCTTATTTTGAAAATAATAATATTATTTTTAGATTTTCAACATTTAATTTAAACTTTATTTTCATATTCTTCTTTTG
>CAZBEU010000346.1:0-5058 GCA_964491005.1 uncultured archaeon
CAATATGTTTAAATATAAAAATACATAATATTATTATGGGTATTTATATGGGAATGGGTGATAATATGGGAAATATAGAACTTGATGATAGAGGTCGGTTAACTTTACCTGTAAAAATACGTGAAACATTACATATTAATCCAGGAGATAAGTTAAACATTAAGGTTAGTAAAGATAAAAAGATTATACTTCAAAAGAAATTAAATAAAGAAGAATTATTCAAAGAATTAGTTGGATGTATTAAAACACCTTTAGATGAAAATCCTACACCGGAGTCGATAAAGAAAATATGGAAAACAAACCAATAATTTTTATTGATTCAAACTATTGGATTTATCTTTTTGATGCAGCCACAATAGAGCATACTCATATCAAGAATCATTTTAAAAAAATCTTTGATACTCATAAATTGGCTGTCAATGTTGTAGTATTGATTGAAGTTATGCATTATCTTGTGAGAAGGCTTGGAAATCAAATAGCAAAAGATAAATGGAAATTATTTTCTAGAATAGATTTTGTATCTACAGATATAATTTTTGAGGATTTAGATAATATTTTTACGGAGCTAATAAATTATTCTCATACTGGTATCGGTGGGCGTGATGCTACTATTATTAATTCCATGAAATCACAAAATATTACAGAAATATGTACACATGATAAAAGTTTTCAAAAGATTCCCGATATTCATGTCATTGATCCAATTCCATGATACTCATAAAACCTTTAAAATTTTATAAGCTATTTTATAAATCAGTTATTATATAAATAATAGTTTTAAATCTCCATATTTAAAAAAAAGTTTATGAGTTCTAATTAATAAATATTAATTTTTTTTTAATATGTTCCTTTTTCTATGAAAAAATTGAATATTTTAGTGGAAAAAGGATGCAAAATAACTGTTTTGCAAAACTCGATTTTATAAGCGATATCCTCGCTTTTATTAAATTTTAAGAAGATTAAAATTATAAAAAAAGAAATTATTTTATTTTACCAATTTTTGAAATTAGTAACTACATTTTTATAAAAAACATAATATTTTTAAACAAATGTAGTTGATAGTACATTATGGTTTCAATAATTATAAGAGAATCAAATGGAAAAAAAAAATATTATTTATCTCACTCGTACAGAAAAAAAAATAAAGTCCTGCATATTGAAAAATTCTTAGGAAATCAGAAACCAGATTATGAAGTACTTTCTAATATAAAAGAAGAATTTAACTATGAAGTATTTAAAAAACGTTGGTATTCAGAGATAAAAAAAATTGCTACAAATTTTCAAGTAGATTTTAATTCTCGTCCAGATCCTATACAAATAAAAGATTTAAGAACATTTGGAGTTCGTTTTACTCATAATACAAATAGAATTGAAGGATCTACATTAAAATTGGGAGATGTTTCATTAATAATTGAAGATGATATCACTCCAAAAAATAAGATAGCAAGTGATGTAATTGAAGCAAAATCACATATGAGTGTATATGAAGAAATGATTACTTGTAATAAAGAAATTGATTTAGAGTTGATATTAGATTGGCATAAAAAGATTTTTGAATTAACGAAACCAGATATTGCAGGATTGTTTAGAAATTATCCTATCCAAATTAGTAGAAGCAAATACGTACCCCCTATAGGTGGTGTTAAAGAATTGTTAGAAGAATTATTAGATTGGTATAGATTAAATAAGGAAAAACTCCATCCTGTATATCTTGCATGTTATATGCACTATCATTTTGTTTCAATCCATCCATTTGGAGATGGTAATGGTCGTATATGCAGAATCTTAATGAATTATATATTATTTCAAAATAAGTGTCCAATGTTTGATATTGAATATAAAATACGAAATAGTTATTATAATGCACTTGAGAAAGCTAATCTTAAAGAAGATACTCTAATCTTTGTACAATGGTTTATGTCAAGATATATTAAATTAAATCAAAAATATACAAATAATACCTCTGTAAATAGGTAATTACATGAAACTGTTAGATTATAAAAAAAAAATACTGATATGTTATAATTTCGTAGGAAATTCATCAGAAAGAACACTTTTTGCTTAGTATTTGGATGGATTCATAGTTTCATCGCATGGTTACTCGACATAGATAGAATTCAATTAAATAGTTCTTTATTATGATAGGGGAGAGAATAAAATTAGTATATTTCACTTAAATCCTACTATCCAATTTATCTCCCCCTAAAGGTGGGAGTGTTCTTAAATTACCATGATAAAACATAATTATTTTGTATAATATTATTTTATATTCTTTATAGGTTCAAGATAAATGGATTGATTGATAATTTTAAAAATTAATGAATTAAATTCATAACTATAATTATCTGAGTCTTTTAAATGATTAAGAACATTTTTTTGCTTTAAGGGAGGAGTTAATTTTCCAAAATTATTTACATTTTTTGTATTTAATAAATGAGGAATAAAAAACATTGATAAGATTTCTAATGAATAATTGAAAGAGAGTTCCAAGTATGGAATTATAAAATCTATTATTTTTTTAATGGTATCATTTGATTTTAACACTTTTAATAACAAATAAATATTATTTTCTTTATCCAAATTTAATGGATAATATTGGTAATTAGGAATTCTTTTAGAATTAACTATTTTTTCGTATATATCACTTAATTCAGTATTGGATACTTTTTTATAACTTAATTTTAATAGACAATTTTTGAATTTTTCATCACCAGTAATTAAAAATATTTCAGAAATATTTTCTATTTTAAATTTTTCAAAGATATCTATAAGTTTAAGGTAATTTTTCAATTTTTGTATAAAAACTTGCTTAATCCCACCAATTACCCGATTTTTTATTATATCTGATAAATTACGTCTAAGAAATAGTTCTAAATTTTCTGATGATTCATGATCTTCGAATAAAATTGCTAAAATTCCTTCAGAATCCGTTTTTCGATCCATATTACCTGTAAAAACAGAAATCACTTTATATTGATTAAATTTCATCTCTAAATTAAAATCATGTCCAAAACCAGCATGAGACATATATAATTGCGAGATAAATTCTTTAGTAATTTCAATTTGCTTTGTGAAATACGATTGTTTTATTTCTGGACCTAATATTTCATTATGTGTAATTAAGAACATTCCAAGAGGTTTTATCATAATATCACCTTCTATTCCCATAGTTTATTTATTTGATTAGATATCTCTTTGCCAATTTCTTTTATTTTTTTTAAGGAATCATCTTCAATTAATGACTCCTCTTTATTTAATAAGATAACTAAAAGTAGTTCAGAATTTACATTGATTAGTAATACTGCATTCTCCTCAGATTTTAGACTTAATTCTTTAATTTCTTTCATCTTAAGTTCATGAGATACTTTTTCAATAGTTATAATTAATAATGAAATCATTCCAATAACAATATCTTCGTTAGTATTATCAATTGTAGATCCACATGCTAAACCTGTTTCTTTGTCAATTAATAATGCGTCAGAAACATTTTTTAACTCTTTCAATTGAGCTAATATTTTATTAATATATAATGATTTTTGTGTAATTTCTCTAATAACATCAGACCAAGCAGTAAAAAGAGATTCATCTATAATTGAAGTAGAAAAAAATTGAATCTTATATTCTATATCTTTCATAAAAAAATTCTTTGTATAATTTAGAACAGCTTCCTTGTCATGTACACTATCAATTTTATGTAATAAAACATAAATTTTAGCATTTGGATTATTTTCCATTAATTGGTTAGCAGCCCATTGAAATTCTTTTTTTGCCTCCTCAAACCGAGATATATCTGTAAGATCAATAACATAAAGAAGAATAGAAGCACTTTCGAAAATTTTATTTTTCAATTCTCTATGATATGTTTTTAAATATTGATTTTGTCCACCTAAATCCCATATCACTGGTTTAGATATTGAGCCAACAGAAAATTCTTTATAGGATATCCCTTTTGTTGATGCTGAATGCATTAATTCCCATGGTTTCTTACCTTCAAAGATACGTTCATAAATACAAGTTTTACCCGCATTTGAAAGACCCATCAATATTATTTTTTTTATTGATTCTAATTGATTTTTTTCAATTTCACCTATCATTGTAGAAACTGTTTTTTCAGTAAAAGAACTACTTTTTTCAATTTTTATTTTATCAATCTCATCTTTTATCACCCATTCCAAACGATTTCTAGGTAAAATTAAATCTTCTTTTTTCAAAAACTCATGCAATAATTCTATAATTGATTGTTGATCAGTAATACCTGATTTCTCAAAAGCGATTTTATCTTTATATCTTATTTCTAATATATATTTTAATTCTTGAGTTTTTTTAATTTGAATGTTATAAAACGTGCCAGGTATTTTTTTCATTTATAATTCACATTTTTTCTTTTTTATAATTCTCCATTTCATATTCATACATTTCAATACTTTCTATATCATTTAATTCCTTTGAAATTTCAATTATATCCCCAAATAAATAAAGAACTTCTTGATGTTTATTATTAAATATAGCTTCATCAAGCAGAGTCAACTTATTTTCTCTCTCTGTAATTAATCCATTAATTCTATCATATAATTTTGAGAAAAACACCATTTCATTCTCATTTTCTATTTCTTTTAGATAATTCAAACTTTTCTTTATTTCTTTTAAAGATTCTAGATATGCACCATTAAGGTATAATTCTATAACCTTTTGTTTTAATTTAATAATGACTTTATTGGGTTCTTGTTGTTCTATTATTGATCTTTTTTCTTCAATATTTCTTTTTTGATTATCTAATTCTGAAGAAGAGTAAAAGATTTTCTCGATATGGGAAATTATTTGTTTTAAAGGAATATCTTTTCGCATATCTTTAAATTTAAAATTACTTTTAGTTTTTTTATAAATAATTACAGAGGCTATTGTTCCCACTACTATCGAAGATATAATTATAATTAAAATAATAAATATAAAATTCTCTCCAGTAGGTAAATTAGGTAAAATAATATGTAAATTTAAATAAGTTGCAGAAAAATTACCTACCTCATTAAATGCTAATATTAAAAAAGAATAAGTTCCACT
>CAZBEU010000347.1:0-9298 GCA_964491005.1 uncultured archaeon
AGATTATCATTTACATATAGATTATATATATCAGGACCTAAATCAAAAAGAGTCCAATTAAGGAAATAATTTTCTTGACACCCTAATTGATAAGTTATATTATCTGGTGAATTAATAACTATGGGATTAGTTGAATCTATAACATCAAATATCGATGGAGCAATACTAACATTAAAACCACGCTTATCAACAAAAAATATCCTATAAAAATAATGTCCTATGGGTAAATGATCTAAATTATATCGAATATCTTCTCCACTATACCAAATACCTGATTCAACGAACTGAAAATACCATCCTTCATTAGCATCAATTCTCCATATAGAATATGTATCTGGATTTAAATCATTAGCTCTTGCTATAAATTCATTTCCTTGTGAACCATATTCCATAAAATTTTGTTGAGAGGTAAAATTTAAATCTGCATATAAATTTGTAGGGGGATTTGCTGATACTATTTTAAGTGTTGTTGAAATTTTATTGGTAAAATCCTCTAAATCTCTTACTTGTATAGTATATTTATAATCTCCAATACTTAAATTTTCTATTGAGATATCTATTTGACTATCCTTGAAACAACCTGCTATTTCATGATAAGAAGAATTTGAATCAATTTGATAATAATCTGGATTTTTTTCAAATAATTTCCAAGCCATAATATCATAATCATAACCTTCTTCTAAAATAATCAAACTTTCACCAACAAGAGAATAATCTAGGTAATATAACCGGATATTATCAATATATGTGTATATACTTGCTTCACCTATAGTTTCAATTCTAATTTTCTCAATTATCTTATTTGGTTCGAAATTTGAGAATGAAATACATTCATCGGGATAATATTGTTTTATGTATGTTTGCTCAGAAATAGTTTTATCAGTATATGTTATTGTTATTTTTATGGTATCCGCACTACCTCCTAAATGGGCAAAGAATGAAAAATACAGCTCTTCTGTTGTAATTATATTCAGTATTGAAGATAATTCTTGTTCAATATATGATTGATCTGCTTGACCATTTGGAGTAAGAAAACATTGATATTGTCCAGTATGATTTGGAGGATTGTTATGAGTTTGTACAGCTATATTTGGCCCTGTTTGCCAATATTCTAGAGTTCCTGTCTCGAAATCCCCATTTAAAATCATATTTGTTCCTAAACCTAAAAACTCCAGACGGGGAGGTAAAGTGTCTTGTACTATTACATTAACCTCATCATATTGCATATTTCCCGAAGAATCAAAAACTTCAATTCTATAATTAAAGTTACCTATAGAAGACGCATCTATTTGCATAACAATTTCATCTCCATTGTCCCATAATCCTTCTTTATTTAGAATATTGTTAATATAAATTTTATAATCACTATTATGTTTATCATAAGGCAACCATTTTATGTTTTTACTTATATCGCCCAGTTCTACGATTATATCCGCTGGAGAGTTAAGTGTAGGTTTTTTTCTATCCAGGACTTGTACGTTCCAAGTACCTCCAGCATCGTTCCCAAAAGTATCCCAAAAGGTCACAATATAGTTATTGTCACTTAAATGGGATGTATCTATATTAATGCTAATTATTTCATAATTTAACCAATATCCAGAATGAATCCACTGGCCATTAGATTCAATAAGGAAATCTCCAGGATTTCTATCAGTTGCTGACCATTTAAGTTCTTGTATTCCAGAATCTTCATCAAATTTAACAGGATTTAAAGGAGAACTTAGTATAATTGGATCATCAGTATCATCTTCATAAACCATTGATATACAATCTACATACGTATAATATTGATTTGGATAGATTGTTAAACCAATTCTTTCGAATTTGATTCCTGTTATTGTATCAACATATAGATTATTTATTTGATATTCATTCCATCCTGAGGCAGAATTAAATGTATAAATTGAAGGTTCGAGATTTTGATAAAAAATAGTGGTTCTTAATGATGTTTCTGAAGGGATAACAGCAAAAAATCGGAAGGTTTTCATTTTCATACTTGGAATAATCGTTGAAAATGATTGAGAGATCGATGTTGGTTCATAAGTAGTTGGAGCATTTTGATGTATTACGTCTTTAGTTAGTCTACATACTTTTGTAATTACTCCAAGACGTTCTTGATTTGAAATTGAAGATTCACCACTATTCCAGTAATCAAAATTTGATTCAAAATGCCCATTCTTAACTGCATTTTTAAGATATGGGTTGTATTTTAAGGAAATATCATCAATTGCCGCTGATATTGAAGTAGCTATTATTGTAAAACTTTCAAATGATATAGAAATAAGTTTTTTTCCCATAGGAAATTCCTCATAAGTATTTCTAAAAAAATGCCATGAATCAGAGGTTAAACAATTAATTCTAACTGTAGTCAAATCATCAAATTTAAAATCTATAAAAATATTATATACACCACTTTTTGCCCAAAATGATAATTCAAAATATTCATCAACAAATATATCTTTATCATTAAATTCTTGAATAATTATTGTTGGATTTGTAAATCCTAACCAATCTTGCCAAACTAACTGACATCCATAAGTACCAGTATGAACATGTCCCTCATTTCCATCATTTCTAATTTGTGCAGTTCCAGTTGTAGATGTTATCCATCCTGTGAAATCTCCAGTTTCAAATCCTCCATTTATAATTGCTTCTTGAGTTTGTATATCTGAAGTTCTCATTAGATTATCTTTTTCTTGAAAAAGAGAATTGATAAATAAAAAATTACTACTAAAGATAATAATGAATAATAAAAGTAAAAATGATAATTTATAGAGATTTTTTCTTTTTCTCAATAAATTTAACTTATTATGAATTATTTTTTTCCCGATAATTTTCTCCCCTTTTATTTTTGTTAATTGTTATAATTAACATTAATATAAAAGTATAATATAGACTAAATTTAGACAAAAATAAAAAAAACCTTTAAATTTTTAAAAAAATATACTTCAAAACAAGAACCACTAAGTGATTATTGATATACTTCTTATTAAATCATAAATTCCCAATTGAAAATCTTAATATAGTTTTCGAGATAATTATACTAAATAAATTTCTTTTTTAGAGAAATAAATCATCATAAAAAATCTTTAAGTGATTTTTATGGGTTTTAGAGAACATATTAAAAAGTTAGAAGAAGAAGGAATACTTCGAAAGGTTGATATTGAGGTTTCTAAGAATTTAGAAATTTCTGGGATTTTGAAAGAGATTGAACCTACGCCAGTTATGTTTAATAAAATAAAAGATAATAAATTTAAAGTAATTGGTAATTTATTTTGTACAAAACAATCTATTGCATCTTATTTTAATACAACACCATCAAATCTTATTCCTCTGTTAACAAAAGCAATTGATAATCATTCTGAACCTGAAACTATAACAAATGCTTTAAGTCAAGAAGTTATAGGAACAAATATTGATTTAGACAATTTACCTATTTTAACTCATTGTGAGAAAGATGGAGGACCTTATATCAGTTCCGCAGTAGTAGTTACACGAGATCCAGAATATGGACAGAATTTAGATTTTCATAGAGCAATGCAATTTTCAAAGAATCAATTCGCGACCAGAATTGTTAGAGGCCGTAATTTTCATACATTTTTAGAAAAAAATGGAGAATTAGAGGTAGCTTTTTGTGTTGGAAACACCCCAAATATTCTAATTGCAGCAGCAACTTCTGTTGATATTGGTATAGATGAATTAAGGATTGCAAATGCCCTTGAACCAATCAAAATTACCAAAGCAAAAACAGTCGATTTATTAGTTCCCGCTGAAAGTGAATTTATCATTGAGGGTCGTGTATATTTAGAAGAAAAACATACTGAAGGTCCTTTTGTAGATTTAACGGAAACATATGATATGGTAAGAGAGGAACCTGTTTTTGAAGTCAAGACAATAACACATCGAAAAGATGCAATTTGGCAAGCTCTTCTTCCTGGAGCACTTGAGCATAAATTACTTATGGGTATGCCAAGGGAACCTACTATATTTAAGAAAATTAATGAAAAAGGAGTTAAATGCCTTGATGTTAATGTTAATCCTGGAGGATGCTCATGGCTTCATGCTATAATACAAATTGAAAAGAAAAGCGAAAATGATGGGAAAGTTGCTATTGAAGGAGCATTTAAAGGTCATAGCAGCTGTAAACATGCTTTTATTGTAGATAAAGATATAGACATCTACGATCCTTTATCAGTTGAATGGGCAATGGCAACTCGATTTCAAGGGGATGTTGATATGATTATTAAAGATAAAGAACCAGGAAGTAGTTTAGATCCTAGCGCAGAACCAGGTACAAAATTAACAACAAAAATAGGATTTGATTTAACTGCTCCATTAGTTGTCAAAGGAAAGAACTTTGGAAAAGCAGAGTTTCCTAAAGTTGATATAAACAAATATTTTTAACCATTAGTAGGGGATTTTATGAAATTAACATTAGAAGAAAAAGATATGTTAGAAGGAAAATATGGAAAAGCAACCCAAAAATCTATGGAAATTTTAACAATTTTAGGGGATATATATGAAGCTGAAGAAATGATTGAAATAAAAAGTGTTCAAATTTCTGGTGTTTCATATGCTAATCTTGATGAAGCAGGATTGGACTTTTTAAATGAAATGGCTATTGATGGAAAAACTAGGGTACTTACTACATTAAATCCTGCGGGAATGGATCGTGATAATTGGCAAGAGTTAGGAATTGATGAAGATTTTGCTATAAATCAAAATAGAGTTATTGATGCTTTTGCTAAAATGGGTGTTATAACTACTTGTACTTGTACACCCTATTTAATAGGTAATCTTCCTCATTACGGCCAGCACGTTGCATGGGCAGAAAGTAGTGCTGTTTGTTTTTGTAATTCTGTAATTGGAGCGTACACAAATCGAGAAGGAGGACCAAGTGCACTAGCATCTTCCTTAACAGGAAAAACACCTAAATATGGATATCATTTGGAGGAAAATAGACATGGTGAAATATTATTTAAATTAAAAACTCCGATAAAAGGAACCAATATGTTTGGAGTTTTAGGTAAAGTTATTGGAGATAAATTAGGTGAATATAAGAAAAAAATTCCATATATTACTGGTATTTCTAAGGCAACAGTCGAAGAATTAAAGTCATTTTGTGCTTCAGTGGCAACTTATGGTGG
This sequence comes from uncultured archaeon, assembly GCA_964491005.1. Lineage (GTDB taxonomy): Archaea > Asgardarchaeota > Lokiarchaeia > Sigyniarchaeales > SOKP01 > JAFGOA01. Next base: position 5,148 of record CAZBEU010000347.1, read on the forward strand.
AACAGCACTATTTCATATGGAAAATATTACGCCTGAAGCATCAAAATATCCAATACCAACAGAAATAAAAATAGAAATTGATACTAATGATATCGAAAAAGGATTAGCAGAACTTATTGATGAGGATATTGAAGTTGATTTTGTAAGTATAGGATGTCCACATGCTTCTATCGAGGAAATATCACAAGTTGCAAAATTATTGGAAGGAAAAAAGGTTACAAAAGAATTTTGGATTACAACCGGAAGACCTACCAAAAAAATAGCTGATGAAGCTGGTTATACAAGAATTATTGAAGAGGCAGGGGCTAAATTTGCAGCTGATACGTGTTGTGTAGTAGCACCTATTAAAGGAAGATTCAAAGGAATAGTTGTAGATTCAGCTAAAGCATGTTATTATGGGAGAGCGAAAAATAAATTTAAAGTTAAGATTGCAGCAATCGAAGATTGTGTAAATGAGGCGATAAAATAAATGGAATTGAAAGGAAGAAAAATATACAAAGGTCTTGCTAGTGGTGAAGCTATTGTAACAACACAAGGGATTTCATTTTTTGGCGGAGTAGATCCTGAAAGTGGTATAGTTGTTGAGAAAGATCATGAATTAGAAGGACAGTCTATTTCAGATAAAGTATTAATATTTTCTACAGGAAAAGGATCTACGGTAGGATCCTATACAATGTATCAAATGAAAAAAGGAAATAACGCTCCCCTTGCAATTGTAAATGAAACAATTGATACAATTATAGCTGTTGGGTGTATTATTAGTGAAATTCCATGCGTTGACAAAATAGATATAAGTAAGATCAAAACAGGTCAGAAAGTTACTGTTGATGGAACAAATGGAATTGTCAAAATTGAGGAATAAATTTTTTTATTTTATATTTATTTTTAATAATTTTAAATATTACATCATTTCTAATCATAAAAACATATAAATTAAAATCTATTTTTTAAATCCATTCATAAATAAGCAGTAATAATTAAAAAGAAATGAAAAATTATCTAGTAAATATTAAATCATATACCAGATAAATAAACAACATTTAAATAAATAATAATATAGTTAAAAATGAAGTGATATTATGGGATTTGGAAAAGGTTATGGTAAGACTATACTTTTTGGCGAAATTAATTTCTGATTTAAGAAACTAACGCAATCATTTTGTTGTTTATGGTCTACCTGCAATTGCATCTGCTTTGGGTACTTACACCACAGCTGAAGTTAAAATATCAGAAGGAAGAGGATGGGAAGTTATAGATAATAGACCAGCAACGCCAGGATATAAAAAACAAAAATTTGAAGAAGCTAAACAATCAATTATAAATGTCTTATCATTTTTAGATATTGATATAGAAAATCAAAAATTACTCTTAACATTTGAGGGCGATCTTTATGCTGCAAGTGGAGTAGGGGCTTCAGCTGCACAATGTACATCATTAGCTCGAGCACTAAATGATGAATTCAATTTAGAATTAGATGATGAAATGATTAACAAAGCTGCTTATGAAGGAGAGAAAGGCTATCATGGTACACCCTCAGGTATAGATAACACAGTATCAACCTATGGTGGATTGATTTGGTTCGAAAAAAATCTTAGTGGTGGTAAGAATCAAATGGATAAGTTGAAATCTAAAAATAAAATGTTTTTGGTAATTGGGAATACAGGTGAAACAGCTTCCACAACAGAAGTTGTCAGAGATGTAAAGAAATTTAAAGATGAAAATCTTGATAGATTTGAAAAAATATTTGAAAATTATAAAGCTCTAGCAATTGATGCTAAAAAGGCATTAATTGATAGCGACGTAAAAACAATTGGCCATTTAATGAATAAAAATCATGAATTACTGCAAGAAATAACGGTCTCAGGAGAAATAAATGATCTTATTGTAAAAATAGCTCGAGATAATGGTGCTCTAGGTGCTAAAATGACAGGAACCGGTAGAGGCGGTTTGGTTATAGCATTAGCTCCTGATAAAGACACTCAAGAAAAAATCTCTAACACTATTCAAGAAAAGGGATATATGGCTTGGAAAACAACTATTGGATAATGAGTAAATTAATTAAAAAGAATTAATTTCAAAAATTATCATTTTTCTTTTTTAATAGTGTGTACATATAAATTAGAGGATTTTAGAATTGAAGGAAAGTAAAAGTATAATTTTATTGAAGTTAGGAGGTAGTTTATTAACAGAGAAGAATAAACCACTTTCACTTAGAGAAGACGTAATCAAAAATGCAATTCAACAAATCGGAAATAGTGATAAAAAAATTATAGTTATTCATGGAGGAGGATCATTTGGACATCCTATTGCAAAGAAATATGATATATCAAACGGATTAAACAATTCTATTAAAAATCAAATAGTAGGTCTTGCAGAAACTCATGACACAATGAATAAATTAAACTCTTATATTGTTAGAGAATTTTTAAATCAATCAATTCCAGCTATTTCTATTCAATCTTCAAGTATTTTTTTGAAAAAATCTCAATCTTATATTGTAAAAACAATCGATATAATCGAGACCTACCTTAAATTAGGTCTTATTCCTGTATTATATGGAGATATCATTCTCGAAAAAAGTGGAAATTTTTCGATACTTTCAGGAGATCAAATTATATTAGAATTGTGTAATAATTTAAATAATTTTAAAGTAGAGAAGGTTATTTTTACAACAGAAATTGATGGTGTTTATGTTGAGGATAACAATAATAAAGAAAATTCAAAATTAGCTTCTAATATTTACTATATAGACATTGATAATATTAAATTAGCAAATCTTGGACAGAAAATAGATGTTACTGGTGGAATGAAGGGAAAATTAGAATCTATAAAAAAAATATGTGAATTGAATATTCCTGTTCAGATTATAAATGGATTGAAACCGGATTATATCCTTAAGGCGATAAAATCTGAGAAAGTAATTGGCACATATATCAGTATCGACGATTCATATAAAAAATTAGATATAAGTAAAAGAAAAATCGAACATTTGAAGATACCCATTGATTATAATGTTCAAAATAAAAAAAATTATTTTGATGATATAGAACTAATTTACTATGCTTTTCCTCAATACAATTTTAATGATATAGATCTATCTGTAAATTTTTTTGGGAAAAATATTTCAGCTCCAATATGTATTGCAGCAATAACTGGTGGACATCCTATTTCATATAAAATTAACAAAATTCTAGCTAGTGCTGCTGAAAATCAAAAAATTATAATGAGTGTAGGAAGTCAGCGTGCAGGACTATTAGATTCTGAACTCTCGAAATCATTTAGTGTTGTCCGAGAATTTGCTCCCAATATACCAATAATTGGTAATTTGGGAATAGGTCAATTAAGTAAACCTGATTTTAACATTAATGATTTTATAGATTGTATTGAAATGATTAATGCAGATGTCATGGCAATTCATTTTAATGCGTTACATGAATTATTCCAAGAAAAAGGAGATAAAACATACAGTAATTTAATTGAGAATTTTAAAGAATTAAAAAAAATAACAAAGATCCCAATAATTGCAAAAGAAGTTGGAGCAGGATTTAATCAAGAAGTTGCTGAAACTTTGAACAACATGGGTTTTGATGGATTTGATGTAGGAGGATTAGGAGGAACAAGCTTTGCTGCTATTGAATCATATAGAAATAAAAATCTTAATGACTTGTACACACGAAATCCTGCAATATTATTTAGAGATTGGGGGATTCCAACGCCAGTAAGTATTGGTTATGTAAGAAATATAACTCAAAAACCCATTATTTCTACAGGAGGACTTAGAAATGGAATGGATATTGCTAAATCCATAGTTTTAGGGGCAAATATTGGAGGTTTTGCTTATAAATTTCTATTAACATCTTGGAAAGATCTTCAGACTAACTCAAATTCAAATTCAATTAAAGAAATAAAAACATTAAAAAATGAATTACAATCATGTCTTTGGTTGATGAATGCCTCCAATATAGAAGAGATTTTTATGAACAAAAAGAAGCTTATTATTTTAGGGAAATTAAATAAATGGTTTTCTTAAAACTAACCGTCATAATTATTCAATTGTTCCCCATCTTTTTATATCATTATCAATATCAAGCAAATCTAAAATTCTCCCCGCTATCTGTTTTGTTAATTCATCAACATTTTTTGGTTTAATA
>CAZBEU010000348.1:0-12357 GCA_964491005.1 uncultured archaeon
GAAAATTAGTTCAAGAATATACATAGTAATATCCATTTTCTTTATTTGGCTAAAGAGATACATATTAATTAAGGATAAAATTCAAATGAGATTAAATTCTTTTTAAATTAATGGTAGACTATACCCAACATTTATCTCCCGAGATTAAAAAGCAATATCGTTATTTAAAATTCTTTAGTTTTTTTAAATATTGGTTATTTGCATATTATGTGGTCTTCCAACCATTATATTATATTGATATTGGATTTTCTCTTACTGAGGTCTTATTTAATGCTGCATTAGCACCTATTTTATCGATAGTTTTTCAAAATACATGGTCAAAAATTGTTGATCAGACCCAAAATGTCAAAAAATATATTATAATATCTAATATCGCATTTGCTATTTCTTCTACAATGACTCTTTATGTAGATTCGTTTTTTTTGATGATATTAACTACTTTAGTTATCCAAATCTCACCAAATGGGGAGAGCCTTACTAATATTCTTGTATATAATCTCTCTGATCGAGTAACTAATATTCCAGATGATCCTATTGAAAAACAATATCATAATATAAATCTATTTGCACGATATCGTCGTTATGGGAGTATTGGGTGGGCTATTGGATTGCCAATCATGGGATTGATTCTAAATATATATAGTGATATTGGACTAAGTTTTATTGTTTGCACTTTAGGTATAATCATTTTAACAATCATTTTTTATATCTTTACTGATGAGAAAATCATTTTAGCCTCTCATGATACAATAGAATGTAATTTATTTCCAGAACAATTATGCCCAATTGAAAAAAAAATTGAAAACCCCAGTTTAATTTCCAATTATAAAAAATTGTTTTCGAATAGAATATATCTTTACTTTATAGTTGCAGGTCTTTTTTATGCTATTGCTTTCAGATCAACTTTATCTGTTCAGGGTCTTTTTTACAATCTATTTTCGAGGAACAATTATTTTGAACTAGTATGGGTTTATAGCATTGCTGCTTTGGCAGAGTGGCCTGTTATGACCATCATTGCTAAACAAGTAAAAAAAATTGGCTGGAAAAATATACTTGTTATTTCATATCTATTCTCAGGAGTTCGAATGATTTTAATGCCATTCTTAGTCATTTTTCTTGGAAATATTTATTGGGGTTATTTATTACAAATAACTGCAGGTATTCTTTTTGGATTAAGATGGCCGACTGCCACATTTGGAATATATATTTCTTTACCAAAAGGACAAAAAGCTATTGGTCAATCATTCTATGGAACAATTGAGTTAATTGGAGGATTTCTTGGTGGTCTTATTGGTGCTCTTATATCTTTAGTTATTCTTGATGAGCAAACAAAATATTTCTACATACACTGGATTGCAGGTATTATAGCTATCCTTAGTGGGATAATCTTTATAATATCTCTAAAGAACCATAGGAGAATTAAAAAAAAATAAGAAAAAAATTTCAAACTTATTCCAACCAGTTTTTTATTACAATTTACCTTTTTTTTAAAAGATACAAAAACAACTTGAGGAATGTGATTTTTAAAATGAAAAAAATAAATAAATTTCATTCACAAAGGAAAAATTTATTCAAATATCTTTTATTTTTTACTTGTATTATTATTTCAAATTGTCAGCCTATAGCTTTTTTTACAACTAATGTAAATCTAAATAATCCAAATCTAAAAACATCTCAAACAGTACCAGTTTTAAATTATACAATGAATTCTAACTATAATTATAATTGGATTGATGCTTCTGATGGTACTAAATTGTTATTAGGAGAATATGAATATTCAGCAATTCAATTACCCTTTGAATTCTATTTTTATAATCAGTCCTTCTCTGTTCTTTATCTTTCGAGTAATGGATTTTTAAGATTTGTAGAATCTAATATGGATCATGGATACTGTTATTATGGTTTTTCAACTGCTTATTATCCTTATACTATTGCACCTTTCTGGACCTATTTAGAGAGAATAAACGATAGAGAAATATATGTTCAGAATCATACTGAATATTGGGTTGCAGAATGGAAAAATATGTATTATTATAATAATGCATCTATAGGTTCATTTGAAGTTATTCTGTATAGAACGGGAGAAATAATTTTTAATTTTGAGGAAATTAAATATAATTGTTCCTATTCATGTGGATTAAATCAAGGGGATAATTCAGGTCTTTTTAATCTGTATAAAGGTATTAATGACGCAACGGCTAATTTCGCAATTCAATTTAAACAGATTAAACCTGAACACGAAATAGCGGTAACTTTAGATCTACCTAATAATCCTAAAATTGACTCAACCTATTTAGTTAATGCGTCCATATGGAATCTAGGGGATTTTAATGAATCCAATATTGAATTTAGTATATATCTTGATGATATAATTGTTGAATCTACATTTTTAACATCCTTTTTATCCAATGATATTATCTCACTTTCTTATATATGGAATCCTGTATTAACAGGTACATATAATTTCACTGTAAAATCTACTCTCATCGTAAATGAATCAGTTCTTACAAATAATCAAATTACTAAGCTAATTCCTGTTGTTGCTTTAAGAAATTATACAATGATAACTAATTATGCTTTTAACTGGATTGATGCGTCCATTGGACATGAATTATATATGAGTGATGATGGGTATGCGACTTTAGGATTACCATTCACATTTACATTCTATAATTGTACATTTAAAACAGTATACCTTAGTGCCAATGGATATCTGAGTTTTGGGGATTCCACGCCAACAAATTGGGAAAATATAGCTTTTCCTAATAATAGATATAAAGACTATTTCTATATGATCGCACCTTTTTGGGATGATTTAAATCCACGAGTAGGAGGAAAAGTATATACTCTTACAACAGATGATTATTGTGTTATAGAATGGGAAAATATATGTTATGGAGGAGGAACTTATGTAGGAAGTTTTCAAGTTATTTTATTCAATTCTGGAGATATAATATTTAATTATGATCGTATAAGATCAACTATAGGAAATCCAACATGTGGATTGAATATGGGAGCTAATATTTCATATTATACAGTTTTTAACAAACTCAACGATTCTATAAACGAATTTTCACTTCTTTTTACTCAAGCTGAAATAAAACATGATATTGTTGTTGCTTTAGATACCCCTTATTTACCATATATCAATCATAATTATTTAATTAATGCTAGTGTATATAATATAGGGTATTTTGATGAAATTGATATAGATTTAAATCTATATATCGATGGAATTTTAGTAAATTCAACCTATATTCCAATATTAAAAAATAATAGCTATAAAACTATTACATTTGAATGGTATCCAACAGATATCAAACAATTCAATTTCAGTCTAATTTCAAATATTATTACTGATGAATATGAAAAAGATAATAATTTTGTACAAAAGAATATCACAACATCCAATATTTTAAATTATTATCTTGTTCCTAATCATCCTTATTATTGGATTGATGCTTCTCAAGGAGAATGTTTTAAAAGCCATCGTTATGGAGCATATGAGACTGCTTATTTGCCATTTGATTTTTATTTTTATAATCAAACTTTTTCTAAAGTTGGCATAAGCTCCTATGGATATCTTAGTTTTACAGATGAATATCCAAACAGTTGGAATAATAGACCCTTCCCTCTAACGTCAAATGATTATTCATATATGATTGCTCCAATGTGGACGGATCTAGATTTCTCTAGTGGAGGAGAAATATATATGAGGAATTTTAGCGATTGTTGGGTTGTTGAATGGAATGAGATTAGAATATATGATTATTTTGAAATTATTGGAGGAACTTTTCAAGTAATATTATTCAAATCTGGAGATATCGTTTTTAATTATCAACGAGTAAATACATTGAGAAATGGATATTCATGTGGAATAAACTTTGGATATGATCATAGAATATTTAATGCTTATACAAAACTAACAACATCAGCTGAATATTCTCTTTATTTTACACAAAATCTATATAGTCCTCCAGATAATCCAAATCTACATCTAATTAATCCCCAAATAGACCAAGATGGAATCATTTCATTAGTTTGGGATGAGGTAGATACAGCATTATTCTATAATATTTATAGGTATACTGATCCAATTACGTATTTGAATCCTCGATGGTTGATACAAAGTATGAATCAAGGAACATCATTTACAGATATAGTATATATAAGTCAGACTTATTATTATGTTGTTGTTGCCGTTAATGGAACTGGAGTTTCTAATCAATCAGACTGTAGATCTGTTAGTGTCGAATTAGTTGTACCTCCTATCCCTTTCCTTGAAAATATTAGTATTTGTTCTTATGATCAAAGTTATATTATTTTAGACTGGTCTAATATTCTCATTGCAACATCATATAACATATATCGTGATAATGTTCCAATTACTACTCCAAACCCATCTCAATTAATTAAAACAAATTCACATAATTCAACATTAGATTGGTTACCCTCAATTGGTAAGTATTATTATGTCGTAACTGCTATTAATGAAGCAGGTGAATCTGAATCTTCTAATTGTGTAATGATCACTTTAGATTCAATTCCAACTAAAAAATGGACTATTTTAATATATATCGCAGCGGATAATAATCTTGAATCGTATGGAATTCAAGATATTAATGAGATGGAATCAATTGGTTCGGATGACAATATAAGTATTGTAGTTCAAATAGATAGGAGATTAGGATATGATTATTCAAATGCAAATTGGACAGATACAAGACGAGGTATTATTATATGTGATAATAACAATGCGGTTATCGAATCCACATTAATATCATTAGGAGAATTAAATATGGGTAGTAGTCAAACTTTAGAGGAATTTATTAATTGGGGGAAAGAGAGATGTCCTGCTGAAAATTATATGTTAATTCTATGGAATCATGGTACTGGTGTAATGAATGGAATGGAACAGGGATATATCTGTGAGGATATTAATGATAAAGATTCCTTGACTAACCAAGAGATTGAATCTGCTATTAAGGATAAAGAATTAGATATTTTAGGATTTGATGCTTGCTTAATGGCATCAATTGAGTATTATTATGCTCTAAAAAACCACACAGATATTTTTATTGGAGCAGAAGGATTTGAACCCGGTGAAGGGTGGCCTTATGATACAATTTTAAATTGGCTTAGATTAAACTCAAATGCAAATTCAACTGAATTCAGTAAGGTCTTAGTCGATAAATATATTAGTTCAATTTATACATTAGGTAGATATAGTACTTTAAGTGCTGTAAAATCTTCTAGTATAGATAATTTAATTACATCATTTTCTAATTATATATCTGCATTATTAGAGAATATTGAAATATATAGAAGTAGAATTTCTATAATTAGAGATAATATTAATACATATGATTATAAACCTTATGTTGATTTTTATGATTTAATTTTTTGCTTGAATCGAGATATTCCAGAATTAAATAAAACAGCAGAGTTTTTATTAAATAACATATCTGAATGTGTCATTAACTCAAGGTATCGTGGCAATTCTTACTCAAATAGTAAGGGCTTATCGATATACTTTCCCCAATTTCGTACGGAATTTTCAAGTAATTATTGTAAGCTTCCATGGGGTCTCGATGTAAATTGGGATAATTTTCTCATGAAATATTTTGGAATTTATGATCCCAATCAAGGTAATCCAGACAATCCAGACAACCTTATTAATTCCATTTCAGGATATAGTATAATAATCTTAATATGTGTCATTGGATTCTCCTTCTTATTATTTTTGACTAAAAAGAAAAAATTCAATTTAAAAAGATAATTCTTTTTTTCTTATTTTAGTTTAAAGACTAATTTTTCAACCTTCTTTGGAAAATTTTTTATAAGTCTCTTTTTTTTAAGATTTTCTTTAACTATCCATAAAACATCTTTATCATTGGTATTAATTAATTGTTCTAAATATTCGAATCCTTCGTCTGGAATTATAAATACAACCAGACTTAGAGTAAATCCTAATCCCTTTCTTAAAATTCTAAATTCTTCTGATTTTTTATCAATTGCTTCTAAAATAAGATTAAAAATTACTTTATGTAATTCTAAAGCGGTTCTAATAAAGATCTTATCTTCTTTTAAAGTTTTATGAATTAAAGATTCTGCTGTTCCTGCAGCAATTGCCCGTAAAGATAACCAATCATTTTCTTTTTTTATCCAATCATTTAAGAAAGGTAGTAAAATTTCTTTATTATTAATCGCAATTATTTCTAAAGCTTTTGCAACTGCCTCTCTAACGCGCCATCTAGAATCTTTTGCCATTTTTTTTATTGCTAAAAATGCAAAATCCATATGTTCATTTTTTAATGCTAATGATCCTAATCCTATAGTTCCACAAAATGCTAAAAATTCTTTTGGATCATTAACAGGTGCTTTTGAAGATGTCCATGATAATAATTGTTCAATAGTGTGTTTTAAAAAATCAAGATTATCATTTTTATTCAAAATGATTTCTGAAAATGCTTGACCTAATTCTAAATTTCCTCTTGGTCCAGGAAGGTTACTATTTAATTTTAAATATGATATTAGGTCTTCAATATTATCAGATTCAATACATTTATTTAATATCAATTCCAATTTAGGAATTAATATATCTTTCTTTTTCATTTTAGCAATCTCATAAATATTAAATTATTGTAATTCTCAATATGAAATTTATTTTATATAATTTTAGAGACTCCAATATTTTTAAATTGTAGAATTTTTTTTTCTTAAAATAGTAACCATTTTCATACTTACTTACTAATATAAGACTTGATCATTTAAATACTATAATTACTATATTTACTATATAAAATAAAGTAATGGTGATTAATATAAAACTACAAAATTTAAAAGCAATTTTAAATGATCTTTTAGAAGCACAGATCAAAATATGTGAACGTATAAGCTGTACAAGAAATAACTAATACTTTTTTATTTCTTATTTTATTTTTAATATTCCTTATATTTTTATAATATTCTCGTTTATCTTATTTTAATAGCTAGTTTTCAAATAATTGATTAATTAGGTGAGTAATCATAGAATTAGATCTTCATAATTTAACACTTTGGGAAGCAATTGATGAAATTTTATATAAACTTGAAGAATGTCGTGAAAAGGGTGATAATAAAATTATAATAATTCATGGTCATCATGGAAAACATTCATTAAAGACATATATTCAATCTGCTGGATTTTTAAAAGAAATTAAAAACAAAGGATTTAATTTAAAAAGAGAAACTCAATCTAATCCAGGTAAATCTATTTTTGAAATAATTTGACTACCAATTTTAACTCTTATTAATTGAAATAATAGTAGGGATTTCTATTTTGAATTTTTTACTCATATGAATTAAAGTATCTCCAAAAAGATCTCCCTCATTATATCCTCCTTTCTCGAGATCTCTCACATAAGATGGCTTTACATCTGGGTAATTTTTGCAAAATTCAATTGTATCTTTTATTATTGTTTCAGATAATCTAATACCCTGTGCTTTTACGATCAAAATAATTTCCTTCATAACATTAACCAAAATATCATACGAGTTTTTATCATTGATTATTTCTCCTAATGTTTTATTAGTGTGGGCTGAAACTAGGGCAAATGAAGCTACTAAAAAATACTTTTCCCAAATCTTTTGAGTAGGATCGTCAATCCAACGTATGTCTATTTCCAAATCTGAAAAAAAATCTATAAGATATTTTGGATTAAAATCAGGATATGAAGGATCGAATCCACTAACGAAAAAACCTGGATTACCACTATGAATTATTACTCCAGGTTTTTCTATATGAGAACCTATATATACACAAGAAGGTAATACTATACATTTCTTAAGATTTTTCCTTATTCTTTTATATATATCTATTCCATTCATTAATGCTATTATAATTGTATCTTCGCTTAGTTTATCTTTAATTGTATTGACTAAATCATCTAAATCATAACTTTTTACAGAAATAATACATATATCTGGTGAAGGAATGTCATCTATATTGTCTGAAGCTAATGTTGGTTGACATATATGTAATTTACCATCTGATTTATGAAGTTCTAATCCTTTTTTTTGTATTTCTTTTAAATGATTTCCACGAGTATAGAAATAAATATTATAGATTTTTTTGGATGATTTAATTATATTATAAGCCATTATTCCACCAAAATACCCTCCAACACCACCAACACCACAAATTAAAATATTTTTTATAATTTTCATCCAAAAATCCTTTAATATGTCTCTCAATTTGTATCTTTATTCTGTAGGTTATCAAAATTATTAAAAGTGTTAAGAAATTGTAACTGATTTTAATAAAAATTGTTTATACGAAGTTTGGAAAATGTCCCTTATTCGCACGGGCTGAAACCCGCAGCCTCTATCGGATAGATTTTGAATAAACCCCTCTCCGACTACTTTTCATCGAATCTATTAGACTTGATAAGACTTCAGATGCTTTCATATTATTATTTAAATAATTCTTAATAAAAAAGTTAAATGAGTCTTATGATTTTTAATAAAAATGAGGATGATATCTATTTTTTTGATATCGTAAAAATCTTTTTATTAAAAAAAAATTTAAATATCAGAGATGAAAAATCATAAAAAAAATACTCCAAAATACATAGGACCAGATAATAGTACCAAAAAACGAAAAATGACTAAAGATGAAATTAAAAATCGTTTTAATAACGAAACAGCAGAATTATATAGCCAAAGAAACCCTATTTGGTTGCCAAATTTTGAATTTATGATCAATGCATTGGTAGAAACTTTACAACTTTATTATCAACCAAATATGCTGATTCTTGACTTAGGTGCAGGTAATGGCAATTTATCTCGTAAGGTTCTTGAGAATCTTACTGATGCTAACATTAATTTAGTTGATTTTTCAGAAAATATGTTGAAAGAAGTTCCAAATATACTCAGTAATTTTAAAGGACAATATTCTTGTGTTAAAGATGATATCTTCCACGTTGATTTTGAACCTAATTCATATCATGCGGTTATTTTAAGTTTTTCAAATCATCATGGACGAGGAGAAGTAATCTACTTAGAATTATATAAATCTATCTATAAATAGTTAAAAAATCCCGGTATTTTCATATGTTGTGATGTTATTAAAGGAGATAATCCTAAATTATCAAAATTAAATGAAGATGGATGGAGGCATTTTTTAAAGTTAAAAAGATTTTCAGATAAAGAGATAAATAGAATTCTTTCTAATTATCATAGAGAGGATAGTCCATTGTCCATACGTCAACATATGAAATTATTAACACAATCAGGATTCAATTCAGCAGATTTTATTTGGAAAAAATATAATTTTGGTATCTATCTTGGAATTAAAAACTAATGGTTTATTTTCTGACATTCTTCAATCTTAAGATCTATCGATTTTGCTAAGGTTATCTCATTATATTTTAAAGCTAAATTTTTCATTTTTTCAAAATATTCAATAGCTTTGAGATTGTTTTTTAATTTTTTATAAATTAAAGCCATTGACCTATATTGAACAATTTTATTCTGATCATTATCACTTTTCTCAATTATATTCAAAGCTTTTTGACAATATTCCAATGCTTTATCTATTTCTCCCTTAGTTAAATATAATCTACCAAAATTATTAAATTGAATGCTTATTCCTTCCAAATCCCTAATTTTTTCTGCTATTTCAAAAGCTTTTTTATAACTTTCTAATGCTTTTTTTTCATCTCCTGATAGCTCGAAGATTCGCCCAATATTATTATATTGTGTTTCTGTACTAATTAGATTGTTTAATTCTAGTCCAATTTCTAATCCTTTTTTATAAAACTCAATAGCTTTCTCAAAAATTTTCTGTTTTTCATAACAAAATCCAATCATATTGGAGATATATACATATATTTCCTTGTCCTTATCATTTTTTAATTCTGGTATTTCTTTTAAAGCGTCATTATATGCCCCAAGAGCTAAATCCCATTGCTTTAAAAGTTCATTGCATTCTCCAATGTTTAGCAAATCATGTATCGTTTTTTTTTTATCATTAATTACAATTTTATCTAATTCATATGCTTTGGAAAAGGATTTAATGGCTTCTTTAAAATTATTATTTGCTCTTTGTATCAACCCTAAATTACTTAAATCATTTGCATAGTTTATATTATCTCCCACTTTTATATCATTTGCTATAACTTGATGAATAAAATCTATTGCTTTTTTAAATTCTCCAATCTCAAAATATAATCCTGAAATTTCATTTAATAAACTATTATATTTAGATATATCGTTTTTATCTATATTTTCTAACAATATTAAAGCAGCTTTTAATTTTTTATCTTTCTCCATATTTTATCAAAATTTTAAATTGAATTATTCATGATATTTTTCTTGACAATCAACAAAAATAATAAATTTAGCATAAAGTAAAAAATTAAATAATTTTTACAGATTATCTAATCATCATTAAAATATAATCAAAAAAAATATGTGTTTTTATGGAAGAATCTGATCTGAATAAATTAATAAGTAAAATGACTATTGAAGAAAAAGTCCAATTACTGACTGGAAAAACATTTTGGACTACCTTTCCTAATGATCGTTTGAACATTCCCTCAATTTTTCTTGCTGATGGCCCACATGGTATAAGAAAAGTTGTTGGACATGATTCATTAGCTATGAAAGGGATTAATGCTATATGTTTTCCAACGGCTCCAGCATTGGCGTCTTCATGGAGTATAGATCTAGCAAAACGATTAGGAGAAGCGTTAGGTGAGGAATGTCTATCCTTAGATGTACAGATTCTTCTTGGTCCTGGTGTAAATCAAAAAAGATCTCCATTATGTGGTAGAAATTTTGAATATTTTTCCGAAGATCCTATTTTAACAGGGCAAATGGGAACAGCTTTTGTTTTAGGGGTGCAGAGCATGGGCGTTGGATCCGCAATTAAACACTATGCTCTTAACAATCAAGAATATGAAAGATTTTCTTCTAATTCTATCGTAGATGAAAGAACAATGAGAGAATTATATTTACTCGCGTTTGAAATTATTATTAAATATGCTAAACCAATGACGATTATGTGTTCATATAATAAAATTAACGGAATTTACGCGTCAGAACATAATTATCTTATTCGTGATATTCTAAAAAATGAATGGGGATTTGAAGGATTTGTTCTTTCTGACTGGATGGCTTCTAATGATAAAGTAAAAAGTATAAAAAATGGATTAGATTTAGAAATGCCAACTAAAAATCAATTTAGAGATGATGATGTCATTAATGCAATTAATAAAGGATATTTAGATGAGAAAGTAGTAAATGAAGCTGTACGGAGAGTTTTAAGCGTTATTTTCAAAACCTGTAAAATTCACAACAATAATATATCATTTGATTTTGAACAACATCATCAATTAGCTCGAGAAATAGCAATTGAATCAATGGTCTTACTGAAAAATGAAAATGATATTTTACCATTAAATCTGAATGAAATAAAAAAAATTGCTATTTTAGGTGATTTTGCCAAGAATCCCCGTTATCAGGGGGCTGGAAGTTCAAATATTACAACAACACAATTAGATATTCCATATGATTGCTTAAAAAACGAAATTGGAGATCGAATAGAAATAAAATATAGTCAAGGATATAATTCTGAAACTACAAATGAGAAATTAATTGCTGAAGCTGTAAATATAGCAAAACATTCTGATGTTGTTATAATATTTGCTGGATTACCTCCTTCTTATGAATCCGAAGGCATTGATAGAGAACATATTAATCTCCCTCCTTCTCATAATCAATTAATTGAAGAAATTTGTAAAATTCAAAAAAAAACAGTTGTTCTTCTACTAAATGGTTCATGTGTTGCAATGCCATGGATTGATCTCCCATCAGCAGTTATAGAAGCATGGTTATTAGGACAAGCATGCGGTAGTGCAATTGTTGATATTTTATTAGGAAAAAATAATCCATCAGGTAAGTTATCAGAAACCTTTCCAATAGCTCTTGAAGATAATCCTTCTTTTCTAAATTATGGAGAAAGAGATGTAATATATGGAGAAAGAATCTTTATTGGATATAGATATTATGAAAAAAAGAACATAAAACCATTATTTCCCTTTGGATTTGGATTATAAAAATTATGACATCTACCAAATTAGTATTGATGGCAGCAATTTAGAGCGTCTTGTCGCCAGCGATCATGTTGAGCGGGTTCCGGTTTATGATCCGGCAGGTAATTATATTGCGTTCACGAGTGATCGTAGCGGCGTTAATAATATCTATATTAAAAATCTGGATACAGATGAAGAATGGCCCATTACTAATATTTTAACAGGTGCTTATCAACCGTCCTGGTCGGGAGACGGCAACCGGTTAGTATTTGCCTCATTT
>CAZBEU010000349.1:0-2493 GCA_964491005.1 uncultured archaeon
GGAATAATAAAGAAAATCAAATAATATATTTTAATTTGATAAATTCCTATAAAAAATAATACAGATACCAGGGAATATATCGCATATAATGAATTATACAAAAAGAGATTTGATCTCCATTTCGAACTTTCTATAAATTTATTATCTTTAAGAGTATCGTAGCAAGTACAACAGATAAGTGGTAATTCAATGTTAAATTTTTCTTTGTATAAGAGTTTGTGTATCACGGTAAACATTCTATCAATTTTATTTCCACATAATTTGCAATTAAATCTTTTAGTTTTTAAACGATCATATTCAATTTTAGCAATATCAGATCGGGGAAAAAAACAATCATCGTTATGAAAATGAGAACATGTTTTACATGTTAATTCCTTTTCTAAAACTCTATCATTTTGATATTCATTAAAAAATTCATAATTTGAATGCTCTTTGCATATAACGCGCCCCTTTTTATCAATTTCAAAATTAGGTTCTGTATAAGTCATAGGTATATATTATTGTTTATAATAAAATATGTAATAAATTTTTCTTAATAATCTAATACAAAATCAAAATTAAAAATCTATTTGAATCTGCAGATAAAATAAAAATACATAATCATATATTAAAGTAAAGATGAATATTTAAAAGTCGAATTAAATATAATTTAATATCATATTTTCAAATTATAATTTATTCATCTAAAAAGTGATTATATTGAAATATAGAACGCTAGGAAAAACGGATTATGAAGTTTCTGAGATTTCATTAGGGTGTTGGCAATTAGGAGGAAAATGGGGGGCCCCTTTTAGTGAAAATATAGCAGATGAAACACTAAATACTGCAATTTCTGAAGGAATTAACCTTTTTGACACTGCTGATGTTTATAGAGATGGAAAAAGTGAAAATTTTTGTGGAAAATATATTGAAAAAACTCCTGAAAAGATATTTATTACTACAAAATGTGGAAGGAGATTAAATCCTCATACTACGGAAGGTTATAACGAAGCAAATATTAGGAAATTTGTTGATGATAGTTTAAAAAATATGAATATAGATAAAATTGATCTGATACAATTACATTGTCCTCCAACTGAAGTATATTATAGACCACAAGTATTTGAAATCCTAGATCAAATTAAAGATGAAGGAAAAATTCAGAATTATGGTGTAAGCGTAGAAAAAGTTGAGGAAGCTCTTAAAGCTCTTGAATTTCCAAATGTTTCAACAATTCAAATTATATTCAATATATTTAGACAACGACCAAGTGAACTTTTTTTTAAAGAAGCAAAAAAGAAAAATGTAGGAATTATAGTAAGGGTACCCTTAGCAAGTGGATTACTCACTGGTAAATTTAAAAAAAACACAAGTTTTAATGATGGAGATCATAGAAAATTCAATAGATATGGCGAAGCATTTGATAAAGGAGAAACATTTTCAGGCGTAGATTTTGATCTAGGTCTAAAAGCTGTAGAGGAACTAAAAGCAATATTTGGGAATCCTGAAAATTTAGCTCCTTATGCATTACGATGGATTTTGATGT
Source organism: uncultured archaeon (assembly GCA_964491005.1). GTDB lineage: Archaea > Asgardarchaeota > Lokiarchaeia > Sigyniarchaeales > SOKP01 > JAFGOA01. The sequence goes on from CAZBEU010000349.1 coordinate 1,526, forward strand.
TCGATGCTGTATCTTGTATAATACCAGGAGCTAGCAGTGATTCTCACGTTATATCTAATGCTAAAGCATCAGAACTCCCTGCTTTATCGAAAGACCAAATGAAACAAATTGAAGAAATATATGAAAAATATATTAAAAAAACTGTTCATCAATTATGGTGATTAGAATATAATTATCTTTTTATTTTTTACCTATTAAAAGAATAGATATTAAATCTAAAGATTCTATTAAAATTAAATTAATTGATAAGAATAAAAAATATCACTGAGTTCTTATTTTTAATATAATGGAAAAAATATTGATGAAATTTATAGAAAACTATGTGAGTATCTTTTTCCAATATAATCTATATTATAAAGATATTAGATTAAATCAAAAAATAAAAAAAAATTTATAATAAATGTCTATAATTCTTTTCCATTTATTACATCAATAGCACTAAAGAAGAGAATATTGGGGGATATATAAAGAATTGATGGATATGGGCCGTGGTGGGTGTTGACAAGTAAGAATGTACTTTTTTCAGTACCGTTTGTTCGCCATAATTCAAATCCTTTAATTTCATTATTAGCTTGAAAATAGATATCGACACCAGATACAATATTATACAATATATCTACGTTTCCAATACCGGGATTAATATCTTTTACCATATAAGTTCCAGCTTCAGTATCATTTGTTCTCCACAATTCTGTTCCATTAATTCCATTATTCGCTGGAAAATAAAGAATTTCATTGCATTCTATAAAGTAAAAGGATTTGGATTCATAGGAGTTATATCACCCAAAACATACTTTTGATCTAATTTTCATTAAAATATTCTTATTCCGGATATGCAATAACTCTTTTTTAATCAAAGAATTGGATTTTTTATTTTATTTTTTCAAGTAAGCAATTTAGGTATAAAAAATATAATAATTGGTTGATTAGAATTGGTACAATTTTCTTTAATATTCTATCAATATGTA
>CAZBEU010000350.1:0-3502 GCA_964491005.1 uncultured archaeon
CTGAAATCATTAAATATTTGATCTTGTGCAGATATTGTTATGTATTTATGATCATTAAAATATACATAATCTTCAAGTTCTTCTGTAAATAAAAGTTGATCGTTAACGATTATATTATCTATAAAATTCGTTAATTGAGGAGGAGAATTATCAATATATATCTCTTCTAGAGTTACATTATTTACATTTCCAGCAGAATCTAATGCTTTTATAATTATATTATAATATCCATTAGGAATCTGATTTGAATCAAATATTATTTGTCCATTATTATTATCGTAGTTGTTGTAAGTAAATTGAAGATTTTCAATTAATTCATTTGAATTAAGGTCTAATGCAATTAATGACAATTCAAAAGAAGAATATAAATCTGTAATTAGCGTATTAATTAAGAATAAATCACTTACGAAGATTGAATAATCTATTACAGATGAAAATGTTGGTGGAGTACGATCAATAATGATACTAAATTGTAGTTTTCCTTGATAACCTTGGGAATCTGTAGTTATTATTTCAAGATTTAATAATCCATCATTTAAATTTCTATCATTTATTTCAAAAATATATAAATCATCATTATATTGAATCCAATCTCCTTGAATAGATTGATTAAGATAATAACTCTCTACAGAAGAAATATCTTTAATTATGAAAGGGATGGTTCCACCTATTGGATTAATAGTCACTCCTTTTTCAAATAATGAAAATATTTGAGGAGGATTAAAATCAATTGTTATAGGATCTTCAATATTAAAGTAAATTGTTTCACCAGAGATATCATAAAATTCAGCAATAAATGTGTAATTATCCTGAGGGAGGGAATGAAAATCATAATTACCTATAAATTGGTCATTAGTATGTGTCTTATTTGTTATACCACAGAATATCTCTATTGGTTTTGGAGCACCATATATTCCATCAATTATATCATCACTAATAACTTTAAAATATATTCTTTCAGAATCAATATAATATGAAAATTCAAAAGGCATATACCCAAGTTCTAATCCTTCAATTAAACATATACTTTCATCTATTAAGAGAGAAGGAATAGGGACTGAAAATTGATTATTTATTATATAGATTTCTTCCTCTGAATATATATATGATTTTAAATAATCATAATTAGTCTTTAATTCTATAATATCAGCTAAAATTCCTTTAGAATTATATATTTTAACTAAAGGATACTGATTTTGTACAATATAAGGTATTTCATGATTGTTTTTATAAATGTTAGTACCATTTTCTATACTCATTTTTATATTATCAGAAGAATCTGAAATTGTATCTATGAATAAATCAGTAATATTTACTTTATCTTCAAAGAAAGTTTTAGTTGCTGTTATAATTACCTTTTTAAATGAAATAAATTTATTTCCTTGATATAATTCAATAGTGATTGGAATTTGTGTAAATTTCCCCGCTTCAATATTATAATATGAAGAATTTAATAAAATATCATCTGAAATCTTATCATAAAAGAATGTATAGTCATCTTCAAAATATTTTTCATTTAGAGTGAAAGTTTCATAAGAAGTATAAATTAACACTTTTGTTATGTCATTTGGGGTTGGAATGACTTTTATATCAACATCTATTAAACCAATTACGTTTGTGTAATAGATATTATTAGAATCAATATATTCTAAGGAAAAATGAGGTTGATTATCAAAATCTTTTATAATCCATAAATTTTCATCGGTTAATACCTCAAAGTTACCTAAATTATCATATCCAATGATTCTAAAATAGATTTTATCATCTCTTAAATTTAAAATATTAAAACTTATATTGATAGGGATTATTTCATTAGATAATTCAGAATAATCAATCCAATCTCCACCACTATTATATCTATATTGTAATTTAAGGTAATCAAAATTACTGTCACTTGTATTAATACCCATTGTTAATATATGCTCTTCAATATTGGTATATGTCTTACCTAATTCAATGAGATATGGTGGCTTTGTTATTAAATAAAGATTCGGACCTAGAATATCTAATGTTATCGGATCTAAAGTATAATTATAAGCATAATAACCATAAAGAGAACCATAGTTTAGATTTAATTTTATTTTAAATGCAATTTCATATTCTCCTGAATCTAGGTTTTTTTGAAGTATCCAAGATTTTAAGAAAGAAAGACTTATCAAGTTATAATTATTTGTAATTTGTTTATAATCTATTGGAACTAGAGTTGCTAGATCACTCTGATTATTAAAAATAACATAAATATCGGCGCTATCTATAAAACGTTCAAAATTATAATATGGAACAACTCCAATATATGAATTTGAATTTATTCTATTTTCTATTTCAATATAATTAAAACTTATTGATTGTTCAAAATGATTAATATTAATTCTAACATCATTAAAATTAATATCATAAACATCATATGTTTCATTACCATTTGAATCTATAGCTCGAGTAATAAAATACCATATTCCATCTGGAATATTATGGCTATCAATAACAAAAGAATAATCATGTTTAACTTCATCAAATGATTTTATTTTACTCCAATTTTCTGGTGTAGGATTAGTGATATTTGGAATATTGTTTGTAATATAGAAATCAAGAGATTTAATTTTTATAAAAGCTTCATTGTAAGTAGCATGACATTCAAAATTTAAAAATCCATCAATTTCTTCCTCTAAATCCTTTACAGGTACCCATCCACCATTATTATCTTCTTTTGAGACTTTTGCGCTAAGAGATATTATATTAGCTAGATTTTCGATTTCAAGTCTTGGAATTGTTTCATTAAGAATATATATCTCATCTAAATATCCAGAATAAAAACTTCTATATTTATAACCACAACTTTGTTTTAAATTTGAAGAATCAGAAAAATGAATATTACAGTCATCATAAAAATTATAACAATCATCATCATAAGTATCTTTTATTGCACCAAATGTGAACGCTCCCATTGCTTTTTGAAAACAATAAGAGCCTTCCCAAGGTTCTTTTCCAGTACTAGATTTATCAAACCATGTATCATCAATTAAAACATCAACATCACTTTCATTATAACTTACTGCTATAAATGTCCATTTATTTGTTTGGATAGAGCCTGAATATCCATATGAAGCAATGGTACTAAAATCATAATCAAAACAACTAGTTCTAATATCATTGTTAGAAAAAATCTCATCAGCTTGGCAAGGATAATTATTATAAAACCTTTTCTTTGTAGCTAAATATAGTTCTAATTTACCATCTGGAGTAATACCTAATTCTACGTTTGTATCATCACCACCTCTAGCTAAAAAGGTATTTGATGTACCTCTTAAACTCAATCTATTATGTAATGTTATAGGATTGATCCATCCAGCTATTACAAATTGGTTATTTTTTTTTCCAAAAATATCATCTAATTTTTTAGTTCCAAAATCTACATAATCAGGATAATATTGACTACAATGACAATTATAATAAGGATAATACTTATGACAATATTCATCATTCTCATCTAATGTGACATTGTTAA
>CAZBEU010000351.1:0-6038 GCA_964491005.1 uncultured archaeon
ACTCCCAGCATGCTAGCCACTTGTCCAATTGATAGAAATAATGCATTCATGTGGATACTGTGTAGTTTATCATGAAAAACCACGAGATTTTGTTGTAATGTCCAAGTTTGTTCAAATATTTTTCAACTAGTGCTAACTGTACTTCGTCATATATAACTCTTTTTTTTTTTAATATTTAACCATAAATCTTAATTAATTATACTAAATTCTTTTTTGTAAAAAGAATATTTTATGAAATATTATACTCTGGCTCAGATTGATACTATTGGAACTAAAAGTCCACATCAAAAGGAACTTAAAGATATTAGCCTAAGACAATCACCTTTATTTAAAAACTTAGACAAAGAATTAATTTCAAAAATCTCTTTAGAGAAAATTGGAGGTTATTTCGGTAAAATTGGAATGGAAGAAGATTGGACAATTACTCTAGAATTTTTTCCAGAAGTGAATATCCATATATCTTATTTTTATTATGGAGATGAATTTGGAGATATCGAATCTGAACTTAAATATTTATTTTCTGGAGAACGATGTACTTGGATTCCTGGAGAAGATTTAGCTACTTATATAGATATCATTATGAATATAGTAGAGAAACAAATTAAAAATATCAAACTTCCAAAACAAAATTATAATAAAAAATCTGAATTATTATTAAAAGTCCTTAAGCAACGATTACCTCTTTTTAACTTATTAAAAAATAAAGATCGAGAAGAATTGAAGTATTTTCTAAAAGCTAATATTTCAGAAAATAATAAAGAGTGGGTAATTAAAAAAGAAATCTTTCCTAAAATATGTATAGAAATTATCTATAATAAGAATGAATATAACATAGATATAAAATATTCTGGAAACAATTTAGAAATTATAGAAAGTTATCATATAGAATTGATAGCTATATTTATTATAAATCATATTTTAAGGTTTTTAACTATAAGGAATCAAGGAAAAGAACTTCCTGATATTGCATATATGATGTTTTCTAGACTCTTTTCAAAAGAAAAAAGATGGAATTATAGAAATATCTGATTAAATCTATTCAAATCTCATTAAATTTTGTCGAGTGTAATCCTTTGATAATATAGGATTTTTAAATTGCGGTCCACAATTGAGCTCTACCTTTTTTACCAGTACGCTTTATTTTACGATCACTTTCTAAATCTGAAATTAACTTCCATATTTCAGAGTTAGTAAGTTTAAAATACTTTCTCAATTCTGGAGTTGACATTTCAGTATCATTTAGGATATTTACAATTAATCTTTTGACTTCTTCAACTGTATCATTATCAGAACTTACAGTTCCTTCTTCAATTTCATCTTGATTATCATTAGAATCCATCTCGAGCATTATTCGAGAAGCAATTTTATTTAGATTTTTTATATTTGTTTCTATCCCTCTTGGTTTCATAAAAAGACAACATAATTCTAGATCTTTTGGAAAAGCTACAACATAAAAATTATCATATAAAATCGCTCTTGGTTTTTTTCCAGCATTACCTCCACGGAAAGACAAATAAAAATTGACAGCAAAATCATCTAGATTAACAAAATCATTTATATCATCAAATTTTTTCTTCCATTTTAGGAAAGGACCATTAATGAGATCAAATCCAACCAAAGCCACAGAAAATAATTCATTTTCATTAAAATTCATTCCATTAACCTCTTTCTTTTGATTACTTTATTTAATTCTTTTTCAATTATTTGCATTAGCTGTGCTCGTTCATCAGAATTAATCGCTGTTAAACCAATTGTTTTTGTATGAAGTACATCTTGTACTCGTTTAAAATGCATTCTACCATCTTTTTTACATAAATCTTGTTTATTAGCAATTGCTATTATCGGACAATCATCAATCATTAAATCTTTTGCCTCATCAATAAGTTGTCTTGAATTTAAAACATTTTTAGGAGTTGAATCAGTTACAATAAAGATTAGATCAGAACCAACAATAAAATCTTTCATATATGTTCTAAGATATTGTGTTTGACCGCCAAAATCCCAAACTTTTAAATTAAATCCACCAAATTTAACAGATCTTAAGTCAAATCCTGCAGTTGGAATATATTTTTTTATAATTTCTTTTTCAGTTAGCATTTTAACCATAGTTGTCTTACCAACTGCGGGAAACCCAATAATAGATACTTTAACTGAATTATTAAAACAAGATGTGTTTAACATGATTATATCTAAATGTAATAATTTAACTAATAGAAGTAATATATTTTAAAATAAAAAAAAAGAGTAATACCTTGGTGATATCTAAATCATATGTTTAAAAATTATAATATCTCTATAGTTCAAAAAAATCATTCTTTTTTTTTAAAAGTAAAATTAAAAAGCATTTAGAAATAAGTTATCAATATCTATGGAAAATATGAATCAGAGAAATTTGGAGACAAGTTTTAAAAAAATTATTTTAGATGGGTTAAAACTTTTTAAAAAAACTTATTTTAAAATAATTCCTATATTTGTCTTATTTAGTGTAGTAAGCATTATTTTTAAAGTAATATCTTTAACAGAAATAAATTATAAACTAGCTATATTGAAAAAATCTTCAAGTACAAATACACCTGAATTCTTTTTGTTATATATTGGAGCGATTATTATTGAATTTATAATAGTAAATTTCTTTTTGATTTTAGCTCTTTCAATACTTTCATTATATTTATTAAAATGCTACAGAAAAGAAGAAACTGATTTAATAACCAATGTAAAAAAAACATTTAATAAAAAATTAGTTCTAATTCTTTTATTATTAGGTTTATTTTTACCAATTACATTTTTATTAATTATACCTGGATTATTGATTTATAAATACTATATTTTTTCTATTTTTACAGTAAATATCCCTAATGTAAAAAGACCATTTACACAAGCAAAAGATATTTCAAGTGGTAATTTTTTAAGAATTTTGATAATTTTTCTTATAAATGTTATAATTATTTTCTCTGGTAACCTTGTTAGCAATTTATTTTTCTATGATTTATATGAATCATTAATAATTTCCAGAAATAATGGATTATTATTAATTTACTTTTTTGTTTGTAATCTTTTAGGTATTTTATTATCACCACTAATAGTATGTCTTCTTACATCCTTATTTTCTATTTCCTTTGACATTTATAAAAAAGAAGAAAAAGAACAAAAACCAATTTTAAATAAAGATTATCAAAAAAGATGACAAAAATAGAGATATTTTAATAGAATTTAATCTAAGCTTATCAAATATTAAGAAAAAAATCAAGATCTTTCTTTTTCTTATAGATAAAAATAAATTATTGATTTAATTTAATGGATTTGAGATGAAAATAGATTTTGAAAAAAAATTTGAAATAACTAAAGAAGAGATAAATAATCCTATTGTTTTAATTGGATGGCCAGGAATTGCATTAGTGGGAAAATTAGCAATCAGCTCTATTAAGGATTCAATTGGGGCAGAATTATTATACAATATTAAATATTTTGATTTTCCTCCAAAAAGTTTTGTTGAAAAAGGATTTTTAGACATTCCTACAGCAAAGATTTATTATAAAAAACGAGAATCTGGAGATATATTTATTCTGACAGGAGATTATCAACCTCAAACACCGGCAGGAGTATTTGATTTTTCTCAAAAATTTTGTGAAAAAATGAAGGAAATAACAGATAATAAAATCAAAATGTATATAAGTACGGGTGCAATGGTTTCAGACAAAATTATTGAGAAAAAAGTTCCCGATATCTATATTTGTGGCACTGATAAAGAAATTGTTAAATCATTTTTGGAACATGAAAATACTCTTTTGATGGAAAATGGAGTAATAGCTGGTGCAAACGGTATTTTACCCGCATGGGCAGGAAACAATAACTATGGTCCAGGTATATGTTTATTAGCAGAAACCTTACCTTTACAGATGATAAATGTCGACCCAAAAGCATCAAAAGCTTTAGTTACTCTTTTAAAAGATTATTTCAAACTTGATATGGATTATTCAGAATTGGACAAACAAATTAAGGAAATGGAAGAAATGCTTGAGAAATTCAATGAACAAGCAAATTATTTTCCACAAGGTATACCACCAAAAAAAGAGCATGAAGATTCGTATTTTCGTTAGATTTAAAGAGATTTAATAATAAAAAGGAAAAAAAAGAATTATTAATTATGTTAGTATAAAATTTCATAATTTTTTAATAATTATATCAAATTTTGAATTTATACCTAGTTTCTCTGCTTTTTTTAGAATATATTCTTTTCTTTTAGTATATTTAATATGTAAAAGAGATAAAACTGGAATGAACAATCCAGTTATTATAAATGGCATTGAAGTCCATAAAGCGATCGTTCCATAAGTAGCTAAAGGATTACTAAACCCTATTGCTGTTATTAAATTGCTATGAAATTGATAAAAAGTAAAAATTACAGAAATCCCAGCATATCCTCTAATAACATTAAGAATCCAAGACCCAACATTTTGAACATGAGTATTTTTCTCTTTTTCTTTATTCCTTATGAATATAATACCTGAGTCAATTAAAAAATATATAGCAGTAAAAATTGCTAGGGAAATAATAGCAGTAATACCAATTAATGGGATCAATGTCATCATAGTGATAACTGCATTATTTGTAGAACCTAACATAGAGGGTTTTATAAAGAATTCTCTTATAGCAGGAATTTCAGCTAATATTAAGGATAAATTTATGCAAAATAGAGCTGGAAAAAAAATTCTTAAGAAATTTAATTTAATTGCTCTATTTTCTTGACAATTTTCAATAGCATATTCATACTTTGATTTGTAAATAGTTCTATGTAATCTAAGAAAAAAAGGTGAAATAATATATGAAATAAAAAACCCAATAAATGGTGCTGTAAAATATAGTATTGAAAAGAGATCTATATCCAAAAAGAGGTCATGAAATAGAGAAAAGCGATATATATCATTTGATGGTAAAAAAATTCCAAAAATTATGCCATTTACTAATAAAATTGCTCCAATTATTAAATAAATAAAAATCCATTTTACTTCTTTAGAGATTGTCATATTATTGATTTTTTAAATAGTTAGAAAAAGGTTATTATTAATAAATGTTAGCTAAACACTATTAAAATGATTAGTTTTAGGAATTTAATTTGATTTTTAAATAAAATTATAACCGTTGATTATGTCCTCAGCTTTATTGATAATCGTATCTTCTATAAATTCTTTAATTGAAATTATTTTATCACAATGACCAGCAGCCATAGATGGATCCAACGATTCCTTTAAAGAATTATAGAATGTTTTTTTATGAAATTTCTCATCAAATATATTTTGTTTTATTATTTTTTTTTTCCAATAATCTGAAGCAAGACTTTCCTTTGTTGCCATAATTGCCGTTCCAAAACAAACTGCATCTGCACCCATAAAAAGAGCACCTAAAAATCCCCTTGCATCTCCAATTCCCCCCGCAGCAATAATAGGTACATTTAATAACTTTTTCCCCATCGTTATGTTGACAAGAGTAGTATTCTGATATGGATTTTTAAAACCAGTTCCTTCTATTCCTACAAGTGTTATTGCATCTACTCCTGCCTTTTCTGCAGATTGTGCATGTTTTATTGTAGAACATTTATGAAACCAAAAACATTTAGCCTCATGAATTTTCTTTCCTAATAGTTTTGCACTATAAGCTGAAGTTGTGAAAATTTTTACTCCTTTTCTAATTGCTAAATCTAAATAATCTAAATATGAATCCTCAACTCTTCCAACACTTTTAATATTTTGATTAGAACTAGGAGGTGATATCGTAAAATTAATTCCCCAAGGTCTATTTGTTAAAATATTTACTTTATCAATTTCATTCTCAAATTCATCAATTGTCTTAAAATTCATTGCGGTTAATATACCCAACCCTCCAGCATTTGAGAATGTAGCGGTAAATTCTGCTTTACCAATTGTAGCAAAGGCGCCCATAATTATTGGATACTCAATTTTTAACATCTCAGTTATTTTGGTATGCCATTTCACCATAAATTACTCCTTTTTTTTTAATAAAGTGATTTTAAACTTATTAAA
>CAZBEU010000352.1:0-5012 GCA_964491005.1 uncultured archaeon
AAACCAAAGAAGTTCAAAATAGAGGATTATATTTAGATTTCTTATCAATGCAGGAAAAAAATAAAATATATCAAACACCAAATACTCCACCAATACCACAAATAAGAGGTTTAGTTGTCCAATTAGATTATATTCTTAACCAAGAAGGTCTAGAAAAAAGATTTGAAAGACATAAAGATCTTGGAAAAAGAACGAGAGAGTGGGCAAATGATATGGGATTTGAAATGTTTCCAGCAAAAGGTTATGAATCTGATACAGTATCTACAATGAAAAATACACTTGGAATTGATTTTGAAAAAATGGTTTCAAATTTAGTGACTAAAGGATATCGAATTGTTAATGGATATGGATCCTTAAAAAATAAAACTTTTCGAATTGGACATATGGGTGAAATAACAAAAGGAGAATTAGATTCTATGCTAGATATCTTATCCGGTGTTATTGAAGAACTTAAATAATTACTAAATTTTAAGCTAAACTCCTTTATTTTTATTCTATAATTTCTAATTTTAAATATAATGTTATATTTCTAAGAAATTAATCTTTATAGTTAATATCATTTATTAATTGACAATTTTCATTTCTTTTTTTTTTATAAAATTTATTTTTCTATACTGTAAAACATATAAATAACAATTATTATTATATCACTAAATAACTATATATCCATAAGATTTTAGTTCTAATTTTCATAACATGAGTCCTTCAAACGAAGAAATAAATGGATTAAAAAATCTTGAAACGGAAATTGGGGGGAATATTCCTGAAACGGATGAGTTGCAACCTCATCTTATAGGATATACCGTAAAAAATGATGCAATTACCGGTTTAAGTCTATTTTCTTGTGGATTAGAAAATATTCCAAATGGAATTATACATCTCCATAACCTTGAAAAATTAATTCTTAAAGGAAATAATATAAAACTTTTTTCTAAACGTATCTGTACATTAGATTCATTAAAATTACTTGATTTTAGTGAGAATGGATTAAAATTTATACCAGAAGACATAATTAATTTGGCTCTCTTAGAAAATCTAAATTTAGAGTCCAATGAATTAGTTGATCTTCCTGATAATATTGGTAATTTAAAGAATCTTAAATCCTTAAATACAGGTGCAAATAAATTAATTAAAATACCAGAATCATTAGGTAATCTATCAAATTTAGAATTCTTGAATTTGAGTAATAATGATTTAGACACTTTACCTGATTCAATAGGTTCTCTTATATCCTTAAAGTTTCTATATATTACACATAATCGATTAATATCCCTTCCTATATCAATTGGAAATCTTAAAAGATTAGAAAGATTAAATATTAGAAGTAATAACATTAATAATTTACCCGAATCATTTGGAAATTTAGAGAATTTAACTTCTTGCTTTTTAAAAGGAAATAAATTAAAAAGTCTTCCCGAATCAATCTCTTCTTTAAAAAATCTTAAATATCTAGGTTTAAGTTCAAATAGTCTAGTAGATCTTCCAAATTCTATTGGAAATTTATCCAATTTAGAAAATCTAAGCATAAATGATAACAATATTTCACAATTACCTTCTGGATTAGCTGATTTAAAATCGTTAATAAGATTTGACATTAAAAATAATCAATTAAGTTCATTACCAGAAAATATAGGTAAATTAAAAAATTTAAAGATATTTTTACTTAATAATAATAAAATAAGCGATCTTTCAGAGTCAATTGGAGAATTAACCTCGTTAGAATCTTTAAGTCTTAAACAAAATAACCTTCAAGGTATTCCTTCAGCAATTAATGGACTTATTTTATTAAAAGAGTTAGATCTTTATGGAAATAATTTAAAAATACTCCCTGATTCTTTTAATGGGTTAAAAAATTTAGAGATTTTAGATTTAAGCAGTAATAGCTTAAAAAATCTACCTAAATCTATTTGTGATTTGAAATCTTTACGAGAATTAGACCTTTCTACAAATAAATTAGAAGAAATACCTGAATGTATTGGTGAATTACATTCATTAAAGAACTTTATTTTAGGATTTAACAATTTAAATGAAATTTCTGAATCAATTGGGAATTTAACAGAATTAGAAGTACTTGATTTAGGTAAAAATAACCTTAAAGAAATTCCAAAATCAATTGGAAATTTAAAATCACTAAAATATCTCTATCTGTATTATAATAATTTAAAAACAATACCGGAAGAAATTTGTAATCTAAGTAGATTAGAATATCTTAATATCAGCAATAATGAAATAAATATAATACCCAATTCGTTAGGATCTCTTACATCATTAGAATATCTCCTCATCAATACAAATCAAGTAGTTAATATTCCTGAGTCTATAGCAAATCTTCCCAATTTAAAACACATTGATCTTAAAAAAAATAAAATCGAAAAAGTACCAGCTTTTTTAAGAGTTCTCGAAGAAAAAGGAATTAAAGTAATAATAGATATAGATTTATAAAGAATAATTTTGTTTTTTATATGTTTTATCAGTAAAGATAAAAACATTATCATTATCAATCAAAATTTCGTCCTTAATATTTTTTAATTTTATGTAAATAGGAATGATTTTATTTTTTGTTCCTTTAGGACTTTTTATCACTTCTTGGTTCTCATATCTTATTGCAATGATAGTTGAGTGAATATAAGTATCATTTTTTTGCCCCATTATTATAATATCATCATTATTTTCAATATAACCATTATTTAATTCAATTTTTATCGTATTATTTTTAGAATTATAATCTATAGCTTTCCCTACTTTTATATATCTATAATGTGAAAGATTATAAGGGTAATTATGTTGCTGGTCTTCTTCTGTTGCTCTTTTAAAATAAAAACCTGTAGTAAATCCTCTATTATATACTTTCTTTAATTCTGTTACCCATTTTCCTACCTTCTTTTTTGTAAAAGAGTTCTCATAATACGCATTTATTGCTTCTCTATATGTTTTAGATACTATCTCAACATAATGAGGGTGTCTCATTCGTCCTTCAATTTTAAATGCATCAATTCCTGCTTCTATTAATTCTGGAATATGAGCTATAGTGCATAAATCTCTAGAATTCATAAAATAAGTTCCATCATAGAAATATTCATTATTATCCTTATCTCTAACCCACCATTTTCTTCTACATGGTTGAATACAATTTCCTCGATTTGCAGATTTTCTAGATGAACCACAGATATCTTGTGAAAAATAACATCTCCCACTTATAGAAGCACACATAGCTCCATGAATAAAGGTTTCAATTTCTGTTGAAATTAAATTCCTTTTTATTTCTTTTATTTTTTGTAATGATAATTCACGAGCCAATACAATTCTTTCTGCTCCTAATTTTTCATAAAACCTGGCAGATAAAGAATTAGAAACATTACATTGCGTAGACACATGAAAAGATATATTATATCTTTTTGCAATTTCTATAGCTGCTAAATCATGAACAATAACAGCGTCTATTTCTACTTCTTTTGCTTTTTTTATTATGTTTTCTAATTCTTGAATCTCATTATCATAAATGAGTATATTTGTAGTTAGATACGTCTTTAAACTATGGTTCTTACAATAATTGGTTATTTTTTCTAATTCAGATATATCTATATTTTCTGACTTCATTCGCATATTGAAGGATTTTACTCCAAAATATACTGAATTAGCATATTTAGAACTTGCTTTTATTGCTTTTAGATTCCTAGCAGGAGCAAGTAATTCGATTTTCTTCATCTAAATTATATAATAAAACTTTATTTATCATTTTTTTTTTAACTTTTTAAAAGAAGAATTTATAACATTTATCTTTGATTTTTTTTTTTTTATAATAACTTTATTCTTGATTTCCTTTAAAAATTCACACTAAGGAGTAATGTATTTCCATGGACGGATTAATTCTCTGTAGATTCGATCAAACTATTGGACCAGTTGTTCTTCTCAAATACCCTGAGAATTTGGAAGATAAAATAATGCAGAAGTTTTCTTCATTGATGGATCTGCATGAAAGTGGATTTTTTATTCATACTTTTGATACCTATCAAGGTATAAATCGAATTTTTGAAGTTCCAAGTGATTTAGCCCGAGGTCATAGAGAAATATTACAAATTTCTATGATTTTTGGAATTAATACCAAAGTAGATACTAAATTTACAAGAGATTTTTTGGAGAAATTCACAGTAGCAATCAAAAATATAGAAAAATTATATAAAGCTTTTTATAATACTGAAAATGCTGAAAATAAAAATAAATTGGATGAGTTAAAAAATATTTTTCATACTTTTTATGAATCGGCAAATTCTGCATTAGATGCTATTAGGGGTATAGAATTAAAATATCAGACTCTTTTCGAGAAAGCTAGAGATGCTATAGTAATATTTGATTTAATTTCTGGTAATGTTATTGATATAAATATTGAAGCAGAATCAATATTAGGAGAAGATAGAAAAACAATATTAGAAGCGAATATTATCAAATATTTTTATATAAAGGATTATGAAAATTTCTATAATAATATTCTTGAACTTATATCAGGTGAACAAATTGAACTTTTAGAAATGGAATTAAAAAAAAAAAAAATGAATAAAACCATAATAGTTGAAATTAGTGCAAGTAATATTATTATTGGTGAACAGAAATTTATCCAATTGATAATTAGAGATATTTCTAAGAGAAAATTATTGGAATCAAGGTTGAAAGAGAGAGTTAAAGAATTAAATTCATTATATAGAATAACAAAACTAATGGAATTAGATAAAATTTCTCTTGAAGTAATTTTTAACGAAGCTATTGAAATAATATTATCTGCTTTAGAAGAACCTGAATATTCTTGTGTAAAAATACGATATAATGAAAAAAATTGGAAATCTGAAAAATTTAAAGAAACACAATGGAAAATCTCTACACATATTCAAATAAAAAATACTGTTTTAGATATTGAAGTATTTTATTTTAAAGAAAAAAAAATTGTAGGGGAGAAATTAGAATTTATCTATGAAATTGCGGAAAGATTAAAGGGACTACTTCATAATAAGATAGAATAA
>CAZBEU010000353.1:0-1904 GCA_964491005.1 uncultured archaeon
TTATTATGAAAAATGGTTTTAGATCAATCTATATTAGAATCAAATGAAGAATTATTTTTAATAGCTTTTTCTAAATTATATTTATCGATAATAAATAAAATAAAACAATTATTATCTTGATAATTAATAAGGAAATTAGAGATTTGTATAAATAATAAGAAAAAAAATGGTTTTTTACAAATAAAAAACCGATTAAAATTATAACTTAAATTTTACCCTTAATTGATTATGGATTACTTCCTAGTTCTTTTACATTATCAAAAATCTGTGCTGATAAAGTAAGCATCATAAACATTAATAATAAATAACAAAATCCATAAAATATATTATCATTATCATTAATGCTTGGATTTGTCCTAATCTTAGGATCTGTAATTTCCATACCAGATAATATTAGCCCAAAAAATGCTACAATAATTGAGCCATAAAACTTTGTATCATCCGCATTCATATAGGTAAAATAACTAAATGCTAGGAGTAGGGATGAAGCATAAGCAGATCCTTTTTTTCCAAGTTTTGCCCAATCCTTATCATTAACAAATTTACCTATTATCATACCAGTAGCAAAGAAAGCAAAAGCTATACCTAAAGCAATGTTCGCAGAAAAATAAGAACCTAAAAGATTTTCGTCGACATTTGGAATTCCACATTCAAGTATGGATGCTAATGTTATTGCTAAAGATAATAATATACTATATGTAAAAAATCAATCTAATCCTTTGTTTTTTTTTGATTCTAAAAAATTATTTATAGAAGAATCAGATTTTGAACATTCAAATCCTCTTAATAAATGGATACATAAAGGAAAAATAAACAATACCATTATAGATAAGGATGGAACAATACTGATACATTTATTTCAATATGAATCTAAAGATGATATTATAGTTATTGATATTGAGGTATTATCTGAATATCTTAGACTTATTTTTTCTGAAATAATAATAGATATTTATAAAAAAATGAATTATTCTAATAAATTAAGTATTATGGTTGAAACAAATGAATTTAAAAAATGTTATATGATAATAAGAGATGAAATTTCACTAATAAAAATAAATAATGATAATTTAATCAAATTTCAAAAAGATAATTATGTATTAGATCTTCAAAAGATCCGTCCTATAAATGAAACAATTATATTAGATTTTCAGCATTATTTGATGAAAATAAAATCTCAATATAAACATTTAGATTAGATTGTATAAACCTTATTCAAAAAAGAATGTTTAACTTCCTTTTCATTCAAATAATCATTATATTAATTCAGATTAATAGAAAGAAAAATTAAACTAAAAGGTGAGGATAAAATATGATTTTTATATTCTTTTTTTACCAAATCTTAGCAAATTCTTTTATTGAAACATAATATACGCGATAAAGATGTAGTGAAATTTTTTAATGAAAATATTAAGATTTTAAAATTACAATATATAAACCTTAAAAAAATAATATTTCTTTTTTCCTATAAAAAAAATCGTAGTGAGTATCATAGAAAAAAAAATGAACAACTCAGAGAAATCCAAAATGACTTCTTAAGACTGATAAATGAAAATAATATGAAATTTAACTTGAAATTTGGAGACATTATATTTAAAGAGAATCCTATCACTGAAAATCAACAACGTATATTTAATTTAGTTATTGCAGCGAGAACAATTTATTACAAGAGAAAAGCATTTAGTCAAACAATATTAATGATTGACAACCATATAATAGATCTAGGTTTTAGTTTTGTTTTATTCTCTGTCTCATTATCTCTAAATTCTATTATTCTATTTATAGTAGTTTCTGTTTTTAATATTATTGCTATATTTTGGTGGATGATGATTATAAAAAAAAATCTTAGACTCAGGGAACATGTATATGCGATTATGGGAGGAATTATTGATAGAATGAAGTTA
>CAZBEU010000354.1:0-7082 GCA_964491005.1 uncultured archaeon
TATTGCCTTAATATCTATTAATTCACTGTATTCCTTCAATGATTTTTTTAAATTCGAAATTACACCCTCATCAATAAATAAAACTTCTCTAAATTTTTTGGTCATTTGACTTATATTTAATTTGGAATTGCTTAATACTTCCGAGAAACATCCACACGATCTCCGAATAACTAGATTCGTAGAAAGTATTACATTTTCTTTATAAAGATTCTTAATTATTTTTTGGGATATAATTTTTGCAGCTTCTTTTCCTAATTTATGAAGTGGCTGATGGACTGTTGTCATAGGAGGATTAATTAATTTACTTTTTAGAGAATCATCAAACCCTACAATAGCTATATCATTTGGAACAAGTATCCCAAGTTTTTCTAACTCCATTGATGCACCCATTGCCATTTCATCATTCGCAGCAATAATAGCATCAATAGATAATTTCTTTTCTTTAAACAATATATTAATAGCTTGATTACCACTTGGTTCTAAAAAATCACCATAAACTATGAGATCCTGATTTAATGGGATTCCATATTTTTTTAATGCTTTTTTATATCCCTCAAAACGTGATTCTGCTTCTTGATGACCTTTAGGTCCTGCAATAAAAGCTATATTTCTATATTTATGAATTTTAATAAGATGTTCTACAGCATCAAACATACCTTTTTCATTATCGATAAATACAGAAGGAATATTTGTTAAAACCATAGATATACTTACTTTAGGTATATTAATTTTGGATAATAAATCTTCTAATCTTTCTTTTTCTATAAATTGACACAAAACTCCAGAAATTACTATTAGTCCATCAATCCTTTCTGTGCTTACAAAATTATATATAATATTGCAGAGTGATTCAAATTTATTAGGAATATCAAGTGGTCGACCTGAATAAGAAATTACATTTATATCTTTTTCTTTACAATATTCACTAATCCCTTTCGTAATTTCTTGTTGATAAAATTCCTCTGCTCTCCCTAAAAAACATCCTATTGTTAAGCGTTTTCCATTCATAATGTCTAATGAAGTAAATAATAATTCAATCCTTAAAAACTTCAATTATTAATATAATCATGTATTAGAAAAAAGCTTTAAATTATAAATATAATAAAAAAAAAATTATTAATTTACTATTTTTTGAGTTTTTTTATTTCGATAGATAACCATTTTAAATTGGTGGAGGTAAAGATGGAATTAATCCTACATAATATTGTGCAACTAAAAGCGCATCAATAATATTAATTGAGCCATCTTCATTAACATCAGCTTGTTCCTCATAGAATGGATTGGGATTTTGTTCGACATAATATTGTGCAATTAAAAGAGCATCAATAATATTAACTTGACTATTATGATCTACATCACCAATATCCCAAGAGCCTATTAAGGATACTGATACAATTACGATATCAGATGCGGTCTGATCTAAATCATCTGATACAATAATTTCATATGTATATATCCCTTCAGTTAAACCATCTACATTTATATTGATCATATTATTTGAGATCCAAGATCCGGATTCTATTTCAATATCATTCCGCAAAACGGAATATGTTGATGGATTATTATCTGAAGCAGTCCATTCTATAACATTACCAATTTCACCCACCATATAGGAGATATCTGCTGGTTCGTTTATAATTGGTATAGGATCTAATCCAGGTATAGGCTCATTTCCCCATATTAACACTCCATCTAAATAAACTGGCATATTATAATTTAGAGACAGGGTATCTGTCACCCCTATAAATGAAAAGTCATTGGAAGAATCCCATACTTCTTCCCAATTTGAAGAGGTAAATACTAATCCAAATTGAAATTCCATATATCCATAAAAAGGATATCCATCCCAACTTGATTCAACATAGTAAATATGATTGTCATTATCATAGAGAATTAAATCAGAAATTGTAGCAGCATTGTTTGCATTATAATATACTTCTACATTAACATTACTATCATCATATCCTAAGTTAAATAATTCTGTAAGATCTATAAAGTATCTATATGAAAGTTTATCCTCAAAATGAGGAGGATGAACAGCATGGTTATGAATTCTTGTGGTGATTTGAGTTCGCTGAGCATTATCTGTCTCTAATTTAGCTTCTGAATAATATGCTTCTATTTCAGGTTCTGGTTCAGGATCTGGATCTGGGATTTGATCTGCGCCAAATTCCTTCCTCATAGCAGCAAAAGCACCAACACAAGCAGCATTATAATCAATTGTTACTTCATTTGATACATAATCTGATGTCTCATCATTATGCTGATCACTAAGATCAGGACCACCTACTAATGCACCATGAAGAACATGTTTATGTTCTGGTGGATCAAGCATAGAAAGTGTCTCTGAACCATGAGCCGCACGATGATGGGGATGCTTAACAGAGTTTTCATATAATCCAACAATATAACATCTATCTAATGGATTTTCTCCCAAAATATAATTCATTTGACTTGCAGCAAAATCTCTATAAACAGTGTCTCCCGAATATTTGTAATAAATTAGTGCCATCAAAGCTTCAGCTGAACTATATCGCAAGGTTCCCCAAGAATTTATAACCTTACAACCACCAGGAGACTCCGGACAACTATCACTCATCCACCAATCTAAATTCGCTTTAGCTTGTTCTATATATACAGGATTTTCAGTCGTTTCTGCAAGAACCATAAAAACACCTCCCCAAACAGCATCCCAACAATGAGTCCAATAATTAACCCAATTTATACCATTTTCTATAGTATCATCATCATCCAAACCTCCTGCACCAGGAGCTATATATGATTCTATATCATCAAGATATGCAGTATTTCCAGTAGCTATATATAACCATATTGCTCCCCATGAAAGATCATCATAATAGGATGCTGAAGGATAAAATCCTAAACCATCACTAAGTCCATGATAATCCGTTCCTAATTGATATAATTGAATTGCATGTTCTAAACATAACTCTGCATAATTCATATCAATATTTTGATAATTTAAATACATTAATGCCAAAGCTGCTGCTGTACTTCCACAAACATCTGAAGCTGGGTTTTCAGGAGTACATATTCGAATATCTCGAGGACAAATCTCATCATCTTGTAATTCAGGAGGACCCCAATATGTATGATCTGCACCAGATCCAACACTATAAATAAATAGATTAGGTTCAGGATGAGCTTTAATAAAGTAGTCTGTAAGATATTTAATTGTTTCTAAAATATAAATATCTTGTCCAGTTTCTTCATATTGTTCTCTATATTCATAGAAGCCCCAACCTAACGTTGCTGCTGCATATGCTTCGCAAATGCCAAATTTAATATGATCTCCCGCATCATGATAACCTCCAGTCATATCAATGGTTACAGTACTTCCGTCTGAAAGAGTAACAGTTACAGAATCATCTAAATGACAATCTCCTCTCCAATTGAATCGATTATTCCCTTCATTGTGACCACATTTACTACCTTCATAAAATAAAATTGTTCTAGCTAAAGCTGTTGCATAATTATAAAGTGCTTCTCCATTCGGGCCTGTTAAGGGTATATTTTCCCAATTGTTAGTTTTCAGTTGTGAAGTATTATCTTTATTGAATTGTGTCGATGATAAAAAAAAAAGAAAATTGGTAAAGATCAATATTATTAATATTAAGCTTATATTTAGTTTTCTAAGATGAATTTTATGCAATAAAAACACCATTCTTTTTTAGAGTCTATTTGAAAATTTTTCGATGATTAAAAGTATTTTTTTTTAAATTTTTCAAATAGGCATAGTTAAAGTTAATTTTATTACTATTTAAGCCTTTCCTTTTTATCATAGGACAAACTAGAAAAGACAGGATATTAGAGATAATTATATTTCCATAAAAATTTAAAAATTTTTATATCTTTTAATTAATAGATTTCAATTTAAATGATTAATAAAAAAAAGGTTAAGAAAATTTAAAAAAATAAATATTATTCTGAGATTGAACTTACAATTTCAGATAGACTCTTAGATTCAGCAGGTTTAGCATCTTTAGGTTTTCGTAAATAATATGATATACCACTGATAATTAGCATAAATGTTGTTAAAATTGTTAATATTCCTTCTAATCCTCCTATACTACTATAAAATGGCAAAATATCCCCAAATAGTTGGCTGAAGAATTCATCAAAAATAGTCCCGATCAATGGAATAATGAGAGTTACTACAGCACTTATTTTTGCTATATTTGTATTAACAACTTTTGCTGGAGTTGCTATAGTATCAATTAATTTATCTTTATAATATATATTTACTTTTGCTTCTGGAATTTCACCTGTAGATAATGGAGAGACGATAAAATTTAAATGATTATATTCTTTTTTTGCATCTAAATATCCTACTGTGGGAACACATACACAACCTGGAAAGGAGGGTTCGATTCTTACAATTGATTCATCCTCCTCTATTTCTAATGCTTTTCCGGTAGCTGCACGAGCAATCTTTTCGAACTCTAATTTAAGTTCCTCAAATATTTCGCTTGTTGATAAGAACACAGTCATTTTATTAAGCTTCATTGGATTCATACGTTTTTTATAGAAAACGGTTGCCTTTCTTATTAATTTTTTCCGTAAAATTGTGGTTGGTTCTGTTAGTATGCTACGATCACTGCCTTTTCCTTCATCTGCTGCATAATCATAGAGCTCCTCAGATGCTTCTTCTTCCATTTCAAAATCTGAAATTTCACCAAGTTTTTTTCCTTTTTTTCTCTGTTTTTCCCTTGATACTATTTCACTTGGAGCACTCTTCTTTTTTGAAGAGGGTTTCATTTTCTTTTCTTTTTTATGTTTCTTCCCTGAAATATCTATTTCTTTCTTCATAGGAACTGGTTTTTGCGTTATCATTGGACTTGGTGATTCCATTCTTTCAGTAAATGTCTGTTTCTCTTCTTCAGGTGGGCTTGGTGGTAATCCTGCGGCTCTTCCAGGTAATGATGATGAAGAAGGAGGCGGAGGCGCAGGTGCTTTTGGTGGGGTTGTTGGTACTTGTACTCCTCGCACTACACCCGATGCTCCTGTTGCAGGAGGTGGAGGCGCTTTTGGTGTACTTGATGGAATAACTTTTGGAGATTCTTCCATTTTTCGAGCTATAGATGATTTAATTGCTTTTTCTAAAACTTGTTGTGCCTCTGATGTTTCTGGTATTGTTTTATCACTAATTTCTGGTTTTTTTTCTTCTACTTGAAATGAATCTTCTATTTTAGAAGGTTCATAACCCTTGATATCTTCAGATAGTTTAATTTTTTTATCTAATAATAAATCTTCTTTCTTTGTTATTTCTTCTTTTAATATCTCACTTATGAGGTCCTTCTGAGCTGGGATTCGTTTATCTTCAAATTCTTTTTCTTCAATTGTTGTTTCATCATATTCACTAGCACCAAAAACATCCTCTTTTTCAATTTTATCCTCTTCGATATGTTTTTCTTTTTCAAAAATAAATGCACCTGTATCTCGATCATCATCGATCTTATCTATAATATGCTCGGATTTTTGAAAAAACAACATGTCTTCTTCAGGCTCTTCTAATTCTTTTTTCTTCTCTTCAACTTGTTTAAATTCATAATCAATAATTTTGGTCTCTGAATCTAACCCTGTTGTTGGGATAAGACCAAATTCAAAGGTTTTTTCAAGATATCTATTTTTAATAGATGTTTTTCCAACTCCTTTTAATCCTAATATAACTATTTTAAGAATTATAGAAGCACCTAGTTTTTCTAATTCTATTAGCTCGTTATATTTACTTTTAATTATTAATTCTACAAGATTTGAGAAAGTATTTTCAATGTTGATATTTAATTTTGCTGATGTTATTTTTAAATCAGATATATTAAAATCTTGCATAAGTTTATTAATATCTGTTAGTGAAATCTCAGATTTCTCTAATTCAACAATATCTGATTTATTGCCTAAAAGAATTATTTTTGCATCTGTGTTATTTTGTATATAATTAAAAATTTGTCGGAATTTTTCATCATAAAAAGAATTTTTATTCGATAAATCAAAAACAATTATAGCACCATGAGTTTCTCTACACATACTATCTAAGATATTTTTATCTAATGATGGTGGATCAAATATATGTAATCTTATTTTCGTCATATTCAAAACTATTTCTTTTATTTAGAATAATTTAGTTAATCATTGATATTTTCATTTAGTTTATGATTATATTTATAGAATTCTATAATATTAAGCTTTTCTTTAAAATTTTTATATTAAAAATTTAAAAACTAATTTACAATTAAGGTTAAAAAAAAAAAAAAATTAAGATTTAATGTTTGCTATTTTAGATTCGTTTTCTACTTTTCCCTACAACTAAAGCAACGACTCCTAGTGATGCACCAACTACAGCTCCAATTGTAATACCAATCACAATAGATGAACTACTTCCAACAGGTGCAGGGATTAATGATGATCCTAATCCTATAGAGGATGATGGTTCTATTCCCCATGAAAGTGTACCACCAAGATAAGCTGTGATTTTTTCAGAATCTCGGAATGATGACGCCGAACTATCAAATGAATAATCATTTGATTGATCGAAGTTTATTTGGTATCTATCATGATGGAATCGATTTTGAATCTCACCCGTATTTGCACCAGCAGGAAGAATATTAGCTTGTCCATTGCCTCCTAACCATGTTGGTATTGTAGCTGAGGATTTAAATCCAATCTCTAAGTAGTATTGATTATTAGCGCTTCCAAAAGTTGCTGTTATACTTGATCCTCCTACAGCAGCCCAATCACAATGATATTGGATTTGATTTATTGGAACCTCAGTGTTGAACCAATATCTCACTTTTATATCTGTTAGAGCAATACTTTGATCTCCATCATTAAAGATTATAATATTGAATCTAACAGATTGGGTTGTAGTACTTGTATCTCCAACTCTATATTGAACTCTAAGATCTCCTTCAGGAATTATAACTCCACCTTCAACTAAGACGCTTCCATCGATTGCATTAGGAGTACCGATATCATTAAGATCGGGATCTACTAATGTATCTATAGATAAGTCTAATGAAGTGCTACCTTCACCAACAGCTTGCCATGTGATAACCACTAATTCT
>CAZBEU010000355.1:0-2399 GCA_964491005.1 uncultured archaeon
GCCCTATTAGTTCAGCAACAAGTATATTCATGCGGATGTACTACATCATGATTCATCTTAATCGCCCGTTTCCTCTAACGACGGGTTAGAACAAGTGAGGACCCCGTGTCCAAATTTGTTCACATTTATAGTTAGAGTATAGGATAAGATAGCATAACCATACAAAAGAAATGATGTGTATAGTAGTAAAAAGCCATAATGATTAAATTTATCTTTCCAATCCTTTGCATACTTATATCCTGATTTTTTGAACTTTTCATCTTTACCTTTCATTGCTTGATACTTATAAGACATAAGAAGTGTTACTTGTGTTATATCATAATATAAACCTATAGTTCCACTTAATAATCCTAAAAATAGTTCAACGATACTACCTTGTTCATCAGAAAATAACGTTTTAATTATTGATAATCCTTCTACGACTTTAAAGAAATTATCTGCTCTTTTAGCATATTTTTCAGCTTTCGCATATTCATCTTTCTTCCAAGTTGTATTTTGACCTTTATCATCCTTACCTCTATTGTCTTCAATCCTACGTGCTGTATAGAAAAGAATTAAAGCTGATATTAGATAACATGTTGCAAAACCTGCTAAAATTGCTGGAGCGTTATATGAAGCAACCATAGTAATTCCTGTAATTGCCGCTAGAACGATTATTATAAATCTTTGTGAACTTTGTTTAACACTTGCTTCTCCATGTATTGCAAATGGAATTACGGGAACTATAAGTACTGGGGTTATTAATCCTTTTTCAAATCTTTGTGCAAATTCAAGCCAGAAGGAATATACGATAGGATCATTATTACCGGATGTATCAATATCCGTATTATTAATATACATCTCTAATTCATATTTTCCGGATATATTTAAAATAATTTCAGCATAATATACAACTCCATCTTCATAGTTTGTGTTACTTGGATCTTTTGGATTCATTAAGATCTCTATGTAATGTGTTTTATTTGGAAATGTTAATTCAAGTACAATATCATCTACTGGAGCAATATCATTTTTATATGTAACTTCAAATGTGAATTTATCTTTTTCATAGCCATGAGATGGTTTGTATGTTGGATTTTGTAAGATTTTATCCTCTACTTTTTTCACTTGATAATCATCTGATGTCTTTAAAGTATTAATTGATAAAATTTGCGTTTCTGAATTCGATTCTTTCTTATTTTCAGGCAAATTTAGAGAATTTAATATAGTATTTTCTGTAGTAGATTTTAATTCTCCATCAGTATCGGAAATATATTTTGTGCTTGAACTAGTTTCACCACTCTCCTCTGTATCAACATCAAAAAATTCTTCAAAAGTTTTTCCATTAATAGTTAATTCAGAGACTAATTTAGGAGTTGACATATCAAAGTATTCATGATATTCCCATTCAATCCATGCCTCATATCTTATTTTTTTCTCTAATAATTCAAATTCTATAAAATAAAAACCTATAGTTGGAAGAGTTCCACTAATTAAACTTAAAGCTAAAGAAACAATAAGCATTGTTGCAAAAAACATTAAAGTATCAAATATGTCTAATGCAAGGGTTATATAGGCAATTATTAAAATAGCTGCTCGAATTAATATCGATAATAAATCTCCTAAATAAGAGAGTATTTCCATTGCTATACTTTCTATTGCATCTATAATGTTTTCAATAATTTTAACGATAGATTGTACTATTGAGATGATTAGATTCTTAAGATTTACTAAATTGGTTAATATTGCTTCCCAGAGCCCTTTGGGAGCATCTCCTTGAGGACTATTTTCATAATTTCCATAAGAAGATCGTTTCCATTTGGATCTGTTACTGACTTCCAAATATATAGATTAGGTGCCATTATTATCATGGTTGCATTATATCTTCCTTCTGTGCTGTATCGATAACTATATGAACCTTTCCAACCTGGAGCGGTTAATAATGTATAATTTCCATCTCCAAAAAGAATACGAATTGATAAACTATCAGAATAATCGGATATTTCCCAAGTAAATTCTATTAATTCTCCTACATCTGCTATGTTATCCTCAGTATAAAATTTGTCAATTTTTGGATTTAATGTTGTATTAGCAGCATTTGCATATTCTGCCATTAGTACTATGAAAAGCAGTGTAAAACCAATTTGAAAATTTTTTTTTTTTTAAATTTATGTTTGTATTTTAACAAATTAAATTCCTTTTTTGTTAGATTTTTAGTTAAATTATAATAAGTGTATAGATCTCTACTGCTTTCTATTTAAATCCTATTATTCTCATGAAAAAAAAGATGTGTAAAAAGATAATTCAATAAGAATTTTGTTGTAAAATCAATTTTCTTTTCAGGAGTTCGTTGAGATCACGGTATGCAGTCATTGTAGAAACACCCATTCTTTTTACATAATCTCTTCGAAATATTTTTT
>CAZBEU010000356.1:0-3838 GCA_964491005.1 uncultured archaeon
ACTTTTAAAAATAAAACAAATCTTTTATTATAACATATTTATATAATAATAATAAAGGCAAACTAAATCCATAGGGAAGGATAAATATGACTTGTATATACAAGTATAAGGTTTTAATTGGAGGATTGCAAAATCTTGGAAACATACCTTTTTTAGAGAGTACTGATCTCGAGAAACGCGATTTTTTACACATAGGAATTTCAATTAAACCTATTGAATGTTTAACAAGCCTTGATGAATCATATCTATTTATTTTTTGGTCTCTTAGTCGAGCAAAAAAATTTGAATTTATGAATTCTTCTTTTTGCTATGGTGCTCGTGGAGCAATTTTATGTCTTGATAAATCTGATAGAAAATCATTAGAAGATGTTTATTATTGGATAGATCTCATAAGATCAACAATAACTCAAATACCAATAATAATAGTAATCTATCAATCAAATCCTGAACAAGATGAAATTTCTGAAGAGGAAATCAGTAATATAATAGATAATCATGACTTAAAGCATTATAATTTTCTCTCTCATAACAGAAATTTAAACCAAATCAAAAAAAATGAATTTTTTAGATTTTTGATACTAAATTTAAGTTTGGATCCATCAGAATATAGAGAAGATTTTTCAATAATTTTCCCTACAGAAGAAAAGAAATTTCTGCAGTTTTCAGATAACTATTTAATATGTCCAATATGTAAAAAGAAAAATCATATCCACAATTTAAAAGAATTTTATTATAGCAAAAATCCGGAACTTATGAAGATAAAAGAAAGATTTTTAGAAATTCAAGAACAAAAAAATAATACTAAAAAGTTAATATTAAAGAGAGTTAAATTTGGAATCTTATGTTGTAATTGTTATAAAACGTATTATAAAAAAACTTAGATTATATTTTGTTAGCTTTCAATCAATAAATCCTGCTTCTTTTAAGATTTTTTTATGATCAAATGCTAGGGCCACTTTGGATAAATCATTTAAATGTATAAGTCTTATTTTTTTAGCATCATCCATTGCTTTAGGTTTTGTTATATAATTTTTTGGTTCACATAAAAAAGTTATAGAAACAGTATGTCCTCTTGGATCACGATTTGGATCAGAAAAAACACCTATCAGTTCAATAATTTTTACATCAATATTAGTTTCTTCTTTAGCTTCTCTAATACAAGCATTTTCCACAGATTCACCAAGATCTACAAAACCTCCAGGTAAGGCATATTCTCCTTTAAATGGAGGATTACCTCTTTGAATCAATACAATCTGATCATCCTTATAAAGAATTATTGCATCAACTGCTAATAAAGGAGTGGTTGGTTTTGTCATATTAGATAAATATTATTTTATTTAGATAAGTAATAATAACTTCAGTACTTAAATCTATTTTAGGTATAAAACCTTGTCCAAAATCTTTTATACCGCCTCCTTTACCTTTATAATTTTCTACGCATTTTTTTATAACATTTCCTAAGTCTAGATCTATTTTCTCTTTTGGTTCAGGTCCCATCATACCCATAATTAAAATTCCCTTATCAATTTGATTTATCAAAATTGAGATTGAATTTGGTTCGATTTTTAAAATATTTTGATTGATATTTTTAAGATCTTCTTTTGAAAGTTTTTCAAAAATACCAATAACAAATTTATATCCCTTATAATCCTTGGCATTGGATAATAGATTATTTAGATGATCTTCATTTAGAATTTTTTCAACTTTTTTTAATTTGTTCTTCGAATTTTCCCATTCATAATAAATCTTTTGTATTTTCTCAATTAATCCATTATAATTAACTCCTAAAATTTCAGATAGTTTTGTCAAAATATCTCCTTTGAATCTATCAGTGGAGTTTAGAATTAAATCATTATCATTCACTTTTCCTGAAGATAATGATTTTTTTATATTTTTCCATTTAATTAATAACTCGGAGACCCTACCAATTATTTCTTGTTCATTTACATTTAATAATGATTTTATCTTACTAATTATCATTATTTTTTTATTTATTATTTGTTCTGAAGCATTTCCAGCGGTAAAAACTATTCGAACTACACCATCTTGTATTTTTTGTGATTTAATAATTCGGATCTTTCCTGTTTCTTTGGTGTTATTGAGATGTGTTCCACCACAAGCCTCAACATCTATTCCCGGAATTTCAACAATTCTCAGTTTCTTTCCTGGAACCGCTCCTCCTTGATAAATTTGCATTCCATATTCCCGTTCTGCATCAGAACGTGGTATAAATTTAAGATTAAGATCAATTGCTAAATTAACAATTTCGTTTGCTTTTTCTTCAATATTTTTTAATTGATGATTGCTTAGTTGTTCATAATGTGTAATATCTAAATGCGAATTTTTTAGAGTTTTTTTAGCGCCTGCTTGATTTATATGATTCCCTAAAATTTTTCGTGCAGCAGCATTGACTATATGGGTTGCTGTATGATGTTGTGTCAGTTGTTTTCTCCATGATTTATCAACTTCAATATTGACTATTTCTGATTCCTTGAATTTTGGTTTTTCATTTAATAAATGAATAACATGATTTCCTTGTTTAAACACATTATCAAATTTTTGATTATTAATCATACCAATATCATGCAATTGTCCACCAGAAGTAGGATAAGCAACAGATTGATCTAATATCACATTATTATCAATTATTTTAAGGACCTTTCCTTTATTTTGCGTTTTCGTATAATCAGAATAAAATAAAGGTATGGTTTCTGGAACACCTTCTAAGTTCAGTTCTATGGCTTTTTTTGTAGCATGTTCTTGTTCTTTTCGATCATGTCTTTCTAGAACCAAATTATAGAAGTTATCCGGTATTTTAATATTAGTATTATATCTTTTTGCAGTCTCTTTCACCATATCTGGACTTATTCCATTAGAATCATACATTTCAATTAGTAATTCAGTATTTATTTCTCCTTTACGTAACACTCGTTCTAATATTTTATTAGCTTTCTTTTTTGTATTATAATATTTTTTTTTTTCTACATCAAGAATTTCTCTAATTTCATCAAGATTTTTAGATAACTCTGGAAACATATCTTTTAGTTCTTCAGCATGCCATTCACAAATATTAGCTATATCAAGATTCCAATTAAATCTATCAATAAAACCGATTGCTCTTCTATAAATTACTCTTAAATTATAGCCTCCACCTACATTTGAAGGAAGTTTACCATCATGAATAGCAAAAAGAAGAGTTCTAGCATGTTCTGCAATAGAATATAGACCCGTCATAGGAAGTATTTTACTTTTTAGCGTATAAACTGGGATATTGAGCTCACTTGATACTCGTTGCCAAGCTAAATCCATATCGTCAACTTCATCAGCATTAAGATATGCGGAATATCTAGAGAAATCTTTATATAAATCCAAATCTAACTCAATCTTGGTAATTTTTCTTAATTTAGATAATACTTGAGGAAATATTGCTTCATACATATTTGGTGTTCCTTGAGAAAACCAAGCCACTCTCTCTTGACCCAATCCCATATCAAGAACTTTTAATTTTAATTCTCTGGGTCCTTGCTGAGTTTGTTCAAACATAGTATAAACTTGATTAAATAGTTCCACCCCTCGACTAAAAAACTCTAGACTACATCCAAAAGATCCTCCTCCCGCCCAAGAGTCCTCATGAATTGTAATTTCTTCTTTAGACAATCCAACTCCCTTAGTAATAAAGTCATGCATATCGATAAAAAGTTCTCCTTGATTCCACTCATTAGGAGTCATAAAAGCATGTTGTCCAATCATTATAAAGCCACATGCATGGGAGCCTGTCAATCCTACATTTGCAATATCATTAAATCTTAGACAAAATTGAGGAATTATTAGTTTTTTT
>CAZBEU010000357.1:0-2254 GCA_964491005.1 uncultured archaeon
CATATGGGCTTTATTACTAGCTTCTGAATTTATAGATATTGTCTTTATTATCTTTTGGATTTTGGGAATTGAAAAAATACCTACGAAAGAAGATCCTGCAGTAGCCCCTTATTCTCATGGATTATTCATGTCTATAGTATGGACTTTAAGTATTTCATTAATTACATGGCTTATCAGCTGGGATACATACACTACTTTTATTATTGGGATTGTTGTTTTTAGTCATTGGATTTTAGATTTTATTGCTTCACCAATGACATATATGTATCCTAATGATACAGGAAAGCCAATATTCTTTCAAAATTCAAAGAAAATAGGTTTAGGTTTATGGAAGTCTAAATTGGCAATTATTATTGGAGAATATATAGTTACACTCGTAGGAGTTATTGCTTATATAATATGGTTACTATTATAAGAACTGCTACTATTATTCCAAATAAATTCTTCTGAATAATAAATAAGAAAGCAAAAAAGGATAGTTTGCATAAATTTTTTTTTTCTTACATCTTAACATTATATTGCTAAAGGTGGTTCCCAGATACCCCAAATTTCTCTATAAATGTCGCATATCTCACCAACAGTAGCACCTTCTTTTGTAGCTTTCATTACTATTGGCATAATGTTTTCTTGTTTCTCACATACTTTTCTAAGTTCGTTAAAAATATTTTCTAATTTAGTGTTATCCCGTCTTTCTTTTAGTTTTTTTATTCTCTGAATTTCAATTTCCATTGCTCCTTCATTAGTTCTAAAAACACCACAATTTGGATCATAATCAATGGGATATTTATTAACGCCAAGCATTATTTCCTCTCCTTTTTCCATTTTTTTTTGTCTTTTATGGAAAGCATCTCTCATTTCTTTGTATAACCATCCTGTAGACAAAACCTTATCAATCGATCCTGCACTTTTTATTTTATCAATATAATTCCATACTCGATCTTCAATTTCATCTGTCAACCATTCAATATAATAGGACCCAGCTAATGGATCAACTGTGTTTGTGATTCTAGTTTCATCTTCAATAACTTGTTGAGTTCTAAGAGCAACTAAAGCAGCTTTTTCTGAAGGTAAACAAATTGCTTCATCATAAGAGTTAGTATGTAAAGATTGACATCCTCCTAATGTAGCTTCAAGAGCTTGAATTGCAGTTCTAGCAATATTTACTTCGGGCATTTGAGCTGTTAATGAACTTCCAGCAGTCTGTACGTGAAATCTAAACTGTTGTGATTTAGGATCTTTAGCACCATAATTATCTTTAATTAATTTAGCCCAAATTCTTCGTGCTGCTCGATACTTAGCAATCTCTTCAAAAAAATCTTTATGGGCAGAAAGGTGAAATGCTAATCTATTCACGAAATCGTCGATTTTCCAACCTCTTTCAATTAAATTATCGATGTGTGAACAAGCGCTAGAAAAGACAAACCCTAATTCTTGAACAGCATCAATTCCTCCTTCTCTATAATTATACCCTGTGAAATTAATAGGATGCCACTTAGGTGCATTTTTCATTGGAACAGTCCATTCAATAAAATCACATGCTAATCGAAGCAAATGATTAGGTGGAACATTTTTATAAGGGATATACCCAACAGTCATTGTTAATATATCATTTTGCGTGGTTCCCATGAGAGTTTTTATATCATAACCTTTCATTTGAGCCATATTAAAATACATTGAACAAATAGGAGCAGATGTAAAAGGCTCAACTACCAATGCTACGCTAATTTTATCAATAGGAATATCTTTTGTAAGAGCAAATAAGCTATCTATGCAATAAAGAGGGACACCTGATGTTCCCACCTCAGGAGCACCATCTTTATTTAAAGGATCAATCCCATTAAATGTTAACGCATCAACAGCAGCACTAAATCCTGTCTCACCATGTTGATATAAAAATTTCCATCTTTTATTAGTTTCTTCAGGGGTACCATGACCACTAAATAATCTCATTGTCCAACTTCTTCCTCTATACATTGAAGGATACGGTCCTCTTGTATATGGGGGTATTCCTGGAAAGCTTATTTTTTCAAAATAATTTTCTTTAATATCAAGAGGAGTGTATAGGCTTTTTATAGGTATCCCTGAATCCGTTTCAAATTTTTGGTTGCGTTCTATAGTATTTTTATTTTTTTCATCCCAGTCTTCTTTTTCTTTTTTTATTCGTTCTAAAAATTCCTTATCGTACATTATTACCAAGTAATTCAAAAATAGTAGATTCTTCTATTTATAATATTCAAATTAAAAAAAAAATTTA
>CAZBEU010000358.1:0-7152 GCA_964491005.1 uncultured archaeon
ATCTTTTTAAATCCCTCAAAATTGTACTAATAAAGATAATATTATTATATCTTTTATTTTAAAAAAAATCTATACAACCATCGATGTTAAAATTTATTTAATTCATTAATATTCTTATTAAATTTATTTATACATATTTTATGAATAATATACAAAACTTATTTATTAAAAGATAATTTAATTCTTTCCATAGCTAAAAATTAAAAAAAATATGTTATTTTATAATTTTAAGTAGTTTTTTTTTTGATCTCATATTTACATAAAAAAAGTGGAAAAATAACAGGTATTAAAATAATGAAAAGGATCGCCACCAGACAAATAATAAGTAATTCAGAGACAATTGCTCATAACATTTTTAAAGATTATATAAAGGATAAGAACAAATTAAATGCTAACTTTTTAGATGCTACATTCAAATATATTATTGCTATATATAATTTTCCAAAGAAAGTCCCTTTTGTTAATGAATTATTTAGATATCCTGAAATTAGATCACTTATTCAATCTAAAAAATCATATTTAATTGAGTATGATGAAAATGGAACTAATATTCGATTTTATAACTCATATAATAATCAAATTCAAGAGAATCAACTTGAAAAAAATCAAATAGATACTTTAAAATCACTATATCAATACATGCTTCATTGGGGTGGTGAAGTAAATGAAAAAGGAGATTATATTATTGATCTTCTCTCACCTTCACCAGGACCTCATTATAACATTAATTTACTACTTGGAAATCGAATAGGATTTTCTCACCCTCTTCAAAGTACTCCAAAATCAGTTGTTGATCGTTTAGGGAAAGGAAGTTTTCGATCACATGCAGATACTCAAGTATTGGCTACTCGTTGGGATATGTTACCTGAAGAAAATGGTTTTCCAACAAATCGGCAGTTCTATATTGTAGAAAATGGAAATATTATATTTTATTCTGCCAATCCTTTAGGTGAAAATCTTTTAGAAGGAAAATGTATTCATTCAACAAATTATACAAGAATTTTATATAAAACAAAATGTGGATTAGATATTGAACGTACAATATTCATTTTACCTCAAGAAGAAACTCTACCTTTAGCTACTGAGGTTCAACAAATAAAAATAAAGAATACTACTAATATTAAGAGAAATTTAAAGATTATAAATATCGGAATGTTTGGTACTGCTGCACTCCATGCTATAAGTCAAGATATAATTTATACAAATGTTATAATGCAATCTCAAATCATACAAGATGATGAAGGAAACATTAAAGCTATAGGATGGGATTATTATCCTGAAGAATTCAGAGATGATCATAGATTTCATTCATCTATTTTGCATAAAGGAAATGATAATATCTATCCTACTGAGTTTTGTTTTAATTATTTTGATTTTGTGGGTAGTGCGTGTTTAAATAATCCATATTATATAAATAAATTAAATAACAAAATGCAAAGAAAGGGTCCTGGTTTTTTTGCTATTGGAATTGATTTTAAAATTGAAGATTATGAAGAAATATTGATTGATAGTTTAACTGGTATCTCCTCAAAAATTCTTAATAAAGAATATAATGATAATATTACGTATATGAATGAAATTTCAGCATTGATTTCAAAATTTGAAGATAAAAATGCATGTGCAAAAGCCTTAAATAAAATATTAGACTTTCAGGATAAATATAAAAACTTTGTTCAATTGAAAACTCACGATGAAAATTTTAATAACTACTTCAACATAAACTTACCATTTCAAGTTTTATATCAAACATTTTTATCAAGATCTTTTGCCCAAACGCAAAAAGCTTATCGAGAAATAGGTTTTAGAGAGATTCAAGATCTTATAGCCTCTATTTATAATTTTGTAAGTATGAATAAAGGTGATTTAGCAAAAACATTACTTAAAACTTGGGCTAGTAATATTTATGAATTTGGATATGCTAATCATAATTTCTATTGGGTAGGTAAACAGCCGGGAGATTATTCTGATGACGCATTATGGTTTTTACAAGCTTTGAACCAATATATTAAAATGACAAATGATTATTCAATATTGGATGAAGAAACAAATATAGCTGGAACTAATTCACAAGCAAAAAGAAAAATTTATGATACAATTAAAGCAATAATCAAATATTCATCAGAAATTTCTATCGGTAATCATCATATTCCTTTACTAGATCGTGCTGATTGGAATGATTGTTTACAGATTGATGAGAATTATATTAATGGACCTACAAAAGAAAAATTATATTATGAACAAGTTAAGAAAACAGGTAATTCTAATCAACCATTTATTAGTGATTATTCTGAAAGTGTTATGAATGGATGTCTGCTAAAAATTGCATTAGATATAGCTTCCAAATTAGCTGATAAACGTAATGATGGGGAACAAGCAATTAAATGGAAGAATAAAATACAAGAAATTGAAGAAATGATTCAAAAGTTTGCTTGGAAAGAAGACTTTTTTGCACGTGTGCTAATAAATAAATATTCTGATCAAAAATATACATATATAGGAGCAAAAGGGGATGGTTTATCTGCTGATTCTAATATTGATGGATCTTATTTTCTAAACTCCTTTAGCTGGTCAATTCTTGCCAACATCGCCAATGAAAACCAAATAGAGATCATGTTAGATTCTGTTGAAAAATATTTAAAAACCCCTTATGGAATTAAAATAATCTCTCCAACTGCACTTGAAAAACTCTCATCAAGTGCTGCTTCAAGCCATTATTTTCCTGGAGATAGGGAAAATGGGGGTATTTTTAAACATGCTTGTATGTTCTTTGTATCAGCCTTATTTAAAGCATCTAAAGAGGTAGAAAATGATATATTGGCCAAAAGAATGACAAATATGGCATATTGGATGATTGATTTAACGGTTCCATACAAAACAATAAATCAACCATATCTCTTAGGCGGTAATCCTCGTTTATGCACTCAATATATAAATAGTGAGACAGGTGAGAATATTGGGCCGCTATTAAGTGGTACTGCAACGTGGCTATATCTATCTCTTATTAATGCTCTTGGAATTGATTTTAAAGAAAATAATCTTATAATCGATCCCATCTTAAGGGAGGAAGAACAAAATATTTTCTATACTATAAATACAGGTAAGACATTATATTCAATAGTAATAGAAAAACCTATAGGATTCTATAGATTTAAAAATAGCAATTGTAAAATTCTTTTCGATGATAGAGACGTTAAAAAAAATGAATTCCCTCTCTTGGAGGATCACTTGGAACATCATATAAAAATAATTTTCAATTAATAAAAACTAATTAAATACTTTCTCTACGATCATTTTACCAAATTCTCTATTGTTTTGTATAAAAATTATTTTCAATAAAATAAATATAAATTCCTTTCCTTAAGTCTATCATGCCATTAGTAAAAATAGAAATAATTGAAGGTAAAAGCATAGAATAT
This sequence comes from uncultured archaeon, assembly GCA_964491005.1. GTDB lineage: Archaea > Asgardarchaeota > Lokiarchaeia > Sigyniarchaeales > SOKP01 > JAFGOA01. Next base: position 3,417 of record CAZBEU010000358.1, read on the forward strand.
AAAAAAAAATTATTAGATATAATTCATAACGCTTTAGTAAAATCAATTAAAATTCCGGATTATGATAGAATTCAAAGACTATATGAATTAAAAAAAGAGAATTTTGAAATTTCACCAGGTAAAACTATCGATTTTACTTTGATTGAAATTATCATGTTTAAAGGTAGAAGTAATGAAGCTAAGAAAAATTTATACAAAGAAATAGTAAAAAATCTTTCAGAAAAATTGAATATTGAAGGAAATGACATTGTTATAGTAATAATTGATCCTCCTTTTTATAATTGGGGAATTAGGGGTGGAAAAACAGTTGATGAAGTTGATTTAGGATTTAAAATTGAAGTGTAAATAATTTATTTTTTGAAATAAATCTATTAAAATCTAAGGAAATAATAGAGAATAAAGATGTTTTAATTTCTTAATATGTATTTGACCCGGAGCAGTTCCATCTTCTATTGAAGCATAAGTAAGAAATGAACCTAAGTTTAAACAAAAAAATCGAGATAACATTCCTGATTCACCCATACAAAAAGTAATTATTTTTTGACCTTCTGGAGTTATTTTATTTAGCAATTGGAATGGAACAAGATTATCTTCAAATGAATTTGCTGTAAAGATTAATTTAAGAATATTTTTTTTAATTATGTCATTTTCTAAATAGGCTTCTTTTTGAATCTTATCTCTAAAAGTATCTATAATAGCTAATGATTTACTAAGTAATGGAGTTTTGGTAAAATCATGATGAGAAAATATTAAATTAACATTCTTTTTTGCTGCTAATTTAATAACTTCCAATAATATTGTATTTTGAGTTGCCATCTCAATATCTAAATAATCTGGCTGAGTATCAATTAATAATTTCAATAATTTCAATCTCAAATTATTATCAATTTTTTTCTGACCTCCTTCGTTATAATCTCGAAATGTAAATATAATTTGAGCTTTGGGATGGATTAAAGATTTTAAATTATTAACAAAATTCTTGGTAATTTCCTCAATATTGTCTATATAATCAAATCTTAATTCAATTAAATCTGCATGATTATCTAAAGCATTTTTTATGATTTTTGAGTTATATTCAATTTCAGCTGATTTAATTTGGATTGCAACACAAATATTCGTTTTCATAGTTCTAACATAAAGTAGTGTCCAGTATTAATTATAATTTCTCTTTTCTAAAAATTCTAATATAAATAAAAATTTAAAATAAATATGGTAAAAAAGAAACATATTGTATTATTAGGACCACCTGGAGCTGGAAAGGGTACATTTTCTTCTCAAATTAAGAAAATTATACCTGATATTAATCACATTAGTACTGGTGATATTTTTAGAGAAAATATAATTAATAATACCCCTCTCGGGATAAAGGCGAAAGAATTTATAGATAGAGGAGAATTAGTTCCTGATGAAATAACTAATAATATGATAAAAAATAGATTAGAAGAAATAGATCATCATTCATGGATTCTAGATGGTTATCCGCGCAATATTGGACAAGCAAAATATTTATCAGAAATAGTTGCTATTGATTCAGTTCTTTTATTATCCGTTGATGATGAGATTATAAAAAAAAGGATTCTTGGAAGATTTACTTGTTCTAATTGTAATATGATCTATAATAAATATACATTACTCCCGAAAAAAGAAATAAATACTAATCTTTGGATTTGTGATAATTGTGGAAAAGATGTCGAGTTCAAACAACGAACTGATGATACTGAAGAAACATTAAATAAAAGATTAGATGTATATAAAAAAAATGCAGAACCTCTAATTAAATTCTATAAGGAAAGAAAAAAATTAAAACAAATAAATGCAAAAAATACATTGGTATATTCAGATAAGGAAATTAAGGAATTTTTAGAATTATAAGTATAGCATAAATTATCACTATAATAACCAAGAAAATATAAATCAGATTAAAGTTTAAATCAATTTTTATTGATATTTTAATTTAATCAAATTTAAAAGAAATAATAAATTCTGAAAATTATAGTTCTCTTTTTATAATAATAGAAAAGTAATTTTAAGAATAATTATGTATAAAATTGAAAATTCTTTACTTTAAGGAGATCTTATTTTTTTATAAAAATGGAGCATATTAAAATTGAAAATTCTCTATGTAAATCCTTCTCGTATATCTGCGGGGTTAGATTATGTTATCAAAGGTCCCCCAATGAGTTTAATTTCTATTGCTGCTATGGTCCCAGACCATGGTGCTACTCTTTTGGATTATAAAATCCTAAAATATGATGAAAAAAAATTTAAAAGAATTCTTAACCATCATGATGTTGTAGCTATAACAAGTATGACTCCCCAAATAGGTAATGCTTTTGAGGTTGCTAAGATAGCAAAAGACCAAGGATGCAAAACAATAATTGGAGGATATCAACCAACATTAATTCCCGACGATGTTATTTCTAATCCTTATGTTGATTTCATAGTTAGAGGAGAAGGTGAGCATACTTTCCGAGAACTAATAGACTATATCGATGGAAATAAAAAGAATGTTCATATTAAGGAAATTGATGGAATATCTTATCGAAATAGTAATGGGAAAATAATTCATAATAATGATCGTGAACTTGAGAAAAATTTAGATAATTTTCCTTTGCCTAGAAGAGATTTATTGGATGATAAAAAATATATCTATCTTGGTACACGAGTTGCTCAACTTGAATCCTCAAGAGGATGTCCTCATTCATGTAGATTCTGTTGTATTACAAAGATGTGGAAGAGTCCTACTCAAAGTATTACTTATAGAACTAAAAGTATTAAAAGAGTTATGCAAGAAATATATGATATAAATTGGAAGAATGATTTTATCTTTTTTTGCGAAGATAATTTTACAATAAAAGTAAAAAGAACTAAAGAAATTTTAGAAACAATTATTCGTTCTGGAGTACCTAATAAAATGTACTTCAGTTGCCAATCAAGAGTAGATACTCTTTATAGAAATCCTTTTTTAATTGATCTTATGGAAAAAGCAGGTATGAGGCAAGTATTTCTAGGAATAGAATCTGTACATCAACAGAGTTTGAATGCTATGAATAAAAGAAATACCACACCTGAAATGACAAGAAAAGTTGTAAAAATGCTTCAAGATAGAGGAATATCTATTTTTGGAGGTGTAATTATCGGATTTCCTGGAGAATCAAAAACAATGGTGCGGCAAACTATTCAATTTACAAAATCTTTAAATCTAACTTGTGTACAATTTACACCAATAACAGCTTTTCCTGGTACTGACTTCTATAATGATATGTGTAAAGAGAATAAGATCACAAGTACTAATTATAAACATTACAATCTATTTCATTCTATGATGAGTACTGATGAGCTCACTAATAAAGAAATCTATCGATTAGTTGTAGAGGCATATTCTGCTTATTATCTTAGTGGGGAATATCTTAAAATGATAGCACAACGCTATTCTAATCCTTTTGGAAAATTCAATTGGATGGGTTCAAAAATTCCAAGATTTATAAGAACAGTTTTAGCGAATGGGTTTAAAATGATGCGCACTCAAGGATTTACTTCTTCCGAAGTTTCTGAGGAAATGGAGAACCTAATAGAAAAAGCGAAATTATATTATAAGAAAAATGGAAGAAAGTATGAGATTGAACATCATCTTCATTTTAATGATACAACAGATAGAAGAATTAATGCTCTTCCTGCTGAAAAAAAGCTTAAATCTATTTCTAATTAGAAATTTTATAAGTTTAAACTAATTTTG
>CAZBEU010000359.1:0-3635 GCA_964491005.1 uncultured archaeon
AAGAAAATGAAATTAAAGAAATTAGATTTATTGAACATTTGATTTTAATTTAATTGAGAGATCTCGAGCTCTTTTAGAGTACCATACTAATAATTCTCCTGCATCTTCTGGTTTAAAATATTCACCACCACACAAAGAAGCAGCTCTAGACATTAATTCATCATCAGGGTTACCAAGTCCAACAATATATATAATCACATTATTCATAGTTGAAAATTGCTGTATCGAATTGAAAAATGCATCACCATCAGTTGGAACTCCGTCTGTTAACATTACAATCATTGTAGGTTGATTTGGATTTATTTTGTTAAATTCATTAAGGATATTCATTGACTTTACCATAGCATCACCCATATTAGTTGCCTGTCCGTAGCTATTTCCTATACGATCAACAATCATCCTAGCAGATTCCTCAAGCACTCCTTTTTTTCCACTAGCAGAATCCATATAATAACTATTACCAAAGGGTAAAATCTGAGCCTCATCAGCAAATCGAATTACAGAGACTTTTTCACCGAAACCTCTACCCACCTTTTCACTTAGAAATAAAACAGCAGCAAAAGCGGCCGATATGCGCCTAGGTATGTTAATACCATCTTTAAAATTTTTTAAGAATTCTTGAATTTCTCTTGATTCCATTGCTGCTTTTATACCTTCAATAGCAGGGGCAATATTAGTAACATAAACATCCCTTGCCATCATAGAACGACTTATGTCTATAATTAATATAGCATTAAAAGGGATTAATCCCATAGGGCTTAATGTAAGAGTGGTATTTTCTGTGATGCAAGCTAATATATCACCTGATAAGTCTGGAACGCAATTTAAAAAGGAACATGCTAAATTCACAACATTCCATCTTAATTTAATACCTTTAAATATAATATAATTTGAAAGCCATTGTTTTAGTTGAACGATATTCTGTCGCGCTGTTGATATAAGTTCCCACATATTTTCACCAGCTACAGGAGATATACCTAAAGAAACGCTTTGTAATGGAATTATTTGCCTTTGGTTCTTGTAAACTTTTACTTCATAACTTCCAATACCAGAGGCCTCTAAAATCTCACTATCAATAACAATTGTATTATCAGGAGCAGCTTCTGAAATTTGTATTTTACCTGCACCAATAGCGCCTGTAAGTTGATCTTCAAAAGCAACAATATCATTATTTTGAAGTGAGAGAGTATATTGGACTCTTGGATTAACTAAACAAAAACCTTGAAGATCTCCTCTAGAATCAACTTGAAGCATAATTTGTTCTGCTTTTTTAATAGGAGGTTCCGTTGAATATATAACAATTTGTTCAGATTGGATATTTGTATCTTCTTTTGTATCTTTACTCATTCTTATTTCCATATCACTTATACTAGCTTCATCTATCCTTGCTGAACCTGTTGCTCTTGTTAAAGGGTCTTCCCAAACAATTAACATCCCCTGTCCAAGTCCTAGCTTTCTTAGATTACTTGAACTAATTTGTACTCTTCCTCCCGCAATCGAAGGTGAAACCACGGGTTTTACTTTAATTCCATTTTTTTGTTTTTTTAGAGTGTCAACGTTAATTTGATTTGAGTATGTTTGAGGTTGAGGTGTTTGGATTCCTGGAGGTCGCTGAAAACCAGATGGAGTAGATTGATAAGGCATAGCAGGTGGTGGGGGGGGTGCATATCCTTGTGTAGGAGGTGCGGGATAAGAATGTACAGGAGGAGATGGAGCTTGAAATTGTTGAGGTTGTTGGAACTGTTGAGGTTGTTGATATTGTTGGGTAATTTTTCTTACAATAAGTTCTACACCACTATATTCTAGATTACCTATTATATCTCCTGAAAATTTCCCAGCAAAGTCTAATACTTGGTTAGATATTTCAATAGAAGCAAATACAGTTTTATAATTATCTGGATTAAATATTTCTACTTGTTCTCCATTAGCTACTCCTAATATTTGAGCATTTCCTGGAGATATTATTACTTTATTTGTAATATCATTTTGTTGATCAACAAATATTTTTATCTCTGGCATTTTTTAAAACTATTTTTTAGTTTATTAAATAATATAAAATAAGTATGCATTATGGTATTAATAAATTTGGAGAATTAAATAATATATAATTAATTTTTAGAAAAACCTCATTTTTAAAACTTATACAAAGAAATTATGCTTTTGGATATCTTTTTTTAATTTCTCCTGCATAATATCTAAAAACAGAGACTACTTTTCCTAAATCACCAATCTTTCTAGAACCACCCATTAAGAAAAATCTTCCAGCATCTGACAAAATAATAAATGCATCCTTCCCACGAAGGATAACTTCTAACATATTTCTATATCCTAAAGTAGTTATAGCATCAGTACCAGCTTGTAATGCTACAGCACTAAGACTTGAAAAAAGATCTGGATCTACTTCATAACCAGGTACAGAAGAAAACGCTAATCTTAATCCTTCACGAGTAATTAATGCTAAAGCTTCTAATTCTGAATGTTCAGTTATGTTTCCTAAAAATTTTGATAAATTTTCAGCTTCTTCAACAGTTAAGTCAGACATTTTAAATTTAAGATGAATAATGAATTATTATATTATAATTAAGAAATTGGAATTTAAAAATTTAGTTGGTTTTAGGGAAAAATAGATTAGAAGAAAGTTATAAAAATTATTTTTTTTATGATTTTGATTCTAATTGTTTTTTAATTTGATCTTGAAGTACATTCTTTTTTTTAGCGGGTGTTTTGGGACTCCCACTATCTTTCTGTTTCAAAAATTCGATAGCTACAATTTTACCATTTTCTGAAAGAATTCTTGGAGAATAATCTTCAGCAAAGAAAATTCCTTCAGGAATAGAACCTACCTTTTCAATTACCTTTTCACTTTGTTTTTTTCCTAAAAATGATTGGACTTTTTCAACAACAGAATATGCATAACTACCAATAATTATTAATTCTCTTTCATATCCTTCAGGGATTTTAATTTCCTCTAATTTTTGCATAATTTGCTCAAAATTTACTTGAGATTGATCTGATGTATATTGAGCCATCGAATTAGCACCAGTATAAAGAGGTCCAGTATTTTGAGCTCTATCTCTACTACCAGCAATATTCATACCACTCGCAGGGCTAGGAGGTGAAAAAACTGGTTTATCTCTAAGGGGGTGACCACCACCGCCACCACCCAAGTCCTCCGCTTTAATCTCTTTGGCAATCCCATTGGTTGTAGGTCCTCCAACAAGATCTATAAATTCTTGTTCTTCTTCTCCTTGATCTTGAGGAACAACAACATAATGCATACCTACTTGACCTCTAAAGTCTTGACTTCGTTTAGCTCCTATAAATTTCTTTCTTACACTGCTTTTCTGTCCTTTCCATAGATATACTTTTCTTACATCATCAGCGATAAGAACATAACATTCATCATCCTTGAGAATATCTTTAATATTCCCTTCAGATTGTACTTGATCAGTTGTACCATCATTATTTATACGGAAAACTTGCATTTGGGAACACTCGTTATTTTCTTTTTTTTTTCTTTTATTTTAATATAATAATATATAAACGATTAAAATATAAAATTTAATGTTACAAATCTAATAAAGAAAATAAATAAAAAATTTTGTAAAAAAAATATTTTTTCTTCTTCTATAACA
>CAZBEU010000360.1:0-1824 GCA_964491005.1 uncultured archaeon
TGGGATATTGCAGGACAAGAACGTTGGAGAAGAATGAGACATCGATACTATATTGGAACACATGGAGCAATTATTCTGGGAGATTTATCAAGAAAAAGATCTTTTGATAATATTGTAGATTTCTGGTATCCTGACTTAGAAAAATATACTCAATCAATACCGATTATATTAATTGGTAATAAATGTGATCTTGAACAGGAAATAAATGATAAGGATATAGAAAAAATTAAAACGCAAATTCAACCTACAAAGTTTTTTCGAACTTCTGCTAAAACAGGAGCACATGTTAATAATGCATTTGAATATTTATCAAAAATAATTATTGAAAAAACAGAAATAGGTAAATAAACATATTTTTTAGGGTCTAAAATGGGAGAAAGAAATGAGAAACATATTCAAGGAGGAGAAAAGATCCGTAGTATTATTTTAGGATTTAATGATGGGCTTATATCAACCTTTACATTATTAGTAGGAATCGCTATTGCAACTATCTCTTCAGGTAGTAATATAATCGTAATCCTTACAGGTATTGCTGCAATGATTTCTGGAGCAATAAGTATGGGGTTAGGAGAATATATATCTTCAAAAAGTGAAGTAAAATATATTAATAATGAATTAAAGAAGGAAGAAGCTGAAATTGAATTATTTCCAAAAGAAGAGGAGGAAGAAGTAAAAGAAATATTTGAGTCATGGGGTTTTGAAGGACATTTACTTGAAGATAGTACAAAAAAAATAACTTCAAATAAGGATATATGGATAGAATTTTTAGTTAAAGGAGAGTTAGGATTGGATGAACCAAAAAATCCGTTAATTGGAGGTCTTCTTACTTTTATTGCTTTTGTACTGGGTGCATTCACAACATTATTTCCATATTTCTTAAATTTAGGAGTGATTTCTTTAATTTTATCATCTATAATTTCTTTTTCAATGTTGTTTATAGTTGGAATTATTAAAACAAAAATAACTGGAGAGCAAAAAATAAAAAGCGCAATTGAGATGATTTTAATAGGAATAATAGGATTTTTAGTTTCATTCAGCATTGGATTATGGCTTGAACATATAATTCCTTCATTATAATTTCAAAATAGGATTTTTCATTTATCATATTATTTCTTTAAAAAATTTACTTGAATGATCACATATAGGACATTTAGAAGGAGGAATATCAAACTCTACATTTCCACAAATTTTACATATATATATTTTCTTCGCTTTGATATCTCTATTTTTTTTGAGCTTCTTTAAGTAATTAGAAAATATTTTGGCATGGATTTTTTCAGCTTTTCTAGCTAAAGAAATACTAAGCTCTGCTAAATTATTTTTATTATTTAAAGCATTTTTTTCAAAATTTTTGTACATTACTTTTGATTCATAATTTTCTCCTTTAATCGCATCCTCTAAATTAGAAATCGTATTATTATTTTTATTTATATTATAAGATTTATTTTCAAGAAGTTCTGCATTAATTTTTTCAATTGAAATCTTAGAAATATTTGATAATGCTTTTAGATGATTTTTTATATGTATTTCTTCTGCTGATGAGACTGCTTTAAAAATATGAGCAATTTCATTTTGATTTTCTTTTATTGCAATTTCAGAAAATAATTCATATTTTCTTTTCGCAATAGACTCTCCAATAATTGCTTCTTTTAAATTATCAATAACTTGAGACTTTTTTATCATTATCATTAATCAAGAACATATCTTTATTTATGAAGGTGATGATTTGAGATCCCATTAAAAATCATTAATCGCTTTTATATTGCTCTTTTTTAGGTTCTCATCATCTATTGTTATGGAGATAAAATTTGAATTCGTGTAAAA
>CAZBEU010000361.1:0-2017 GCA_964491005.1 uncultured archaeon
CTACGTGCTTGACTTCGTGCCACTATAAATACCAAATATATTTTTTTAAAGTATGTATGATAGTAAAGAATTTCTTTAAAGTTTTTTCATTCTTCTTTTTTTAAAGTTATTTAGAAATTACTGGAGAGAATTTTTTAAATAAAGTAATTTTGTTTAATATTTTTTTTTGAGAAAAAACTAATTAAAGATGTAAGTTTTATTTATAATATATTATCATAAAGTCAATTAATAAAAATTAATTTTATTAGGATAAGACAATGGAAACGAATATCAATTTACATAATTTAGACGAAAAAGCAATAAAAGACGCCATCAAAACAGGAACCACTACAGTTGCTGTAATGTATAAGGATGGGGTCATAATAGGCACTGAATCTCAAGCCACAGCAGGGTATACAATTGCATCCAAAACAGCTCAGAAACTTTTTGAAATTAATAACTATTCAGCAGCAACAATCAGTGGTGGCGTTGCTGACTGTCAATATGTTGTAAATCAAATTCAGGCTTTATCTCGATTAAGAGAAGTTCAAAAAGGAAAGGTTCCTGATCCAAAATATATAGCAAATATTACAAGGAATTTATTATTTTCAGGAAGATCCTATTTCCTTTCAATGATGATAGTTGGTGGTTACTCAGAAAAAGAAGGAAAAGGTAAATTATATGGAATTGATCTTTTAGGTACCTTATTTGAGGAAGATTCTTTTCTTTCATTTGGTTCTGGATCTCCATTCTCTTTAGGTGTTTTAGAAGCTGATTGGAAACCAAATATATCTAAAGAAGAGGCAATAAACTTAGTAAAAACTGCAATTTCCAGTTCTCGTGAGAGAGATGCAGCATCTGGTTTTAAAATTCAAGTATGTGTAATAAATAAAGAAGGATTTCAAAAAATAGAATAGAATATAAATAATTTTAATTCAATTTTCTCTTTTTATCTGAATCTGATAAATCTCATTATTGTAATATATATATCCTTCCATAGATTTATCTTGACTATCCATAATTGTCCATATGGAATATCTAAAAGCATTTAGATTACTTTTTTCGAGCCTTTTCATATTTTTTTTATCTGTAGCACTAGGATGGTTTCCAGAAGGGTGTGAATGAAATATACTCACTAATTTCATATTGAGATTCTTTTTAATTTCTAAAAATATTGTATTTAATTTCTCTTCATTTTTAATTAAAAAAGCAATTGAACTTTTTTTATCCGACTCAATACAGATAAATTTCCTTCCAGTATATTCATATCTATAATTATTTTCTGCGATTTTGATTTCTTCTTTATTTCCAAATATCAATGCACAAGCTTCATACGGATAAGCAATATTGACGCAATCAATCGCTTTACTATAAACTTCCTTTGGAATTCGGAAAATAATGTCTTCTTGAACCTTCATATAGATCAACTTATTTATACTTCTTATAATAAGGTTAAAATGGAATTTAAAGCTGCCAAACGAGCTTTTTCATAAGAATCACCTAAACCAATTATAATTACATCTTTAGATTCAAGTTCTATATTATTATCACTCAATCGTATTTTAAAATATTTTTGAAGATTATCATTTAAAACAAGATCTTCAGTGTTATTATGTATAGCATTTGATGGTAGTTTTAAATTTTCACCATCATAAATTAAACAAGTTGCTCCTAAACCATTTATTTTTATAGACGCGTCCCGTTGTTCAATTCCAGAATTAACGTTATTAGCAGCACCTTTAATAACACTAAAATAAGCATATATATTCTTATTCTCTACAATAATATCCTCCAAGATTTTAGAATCCCCCTTCTCTAGTAAAGGAATTTTCTTTTTTATTAATTTTAGAATACTTAAGCCTTTTTCAGTTAATACATGCCCTTTTCGTTTGTTATTATCAATAACTGATATAAAATTACCTATTTCGTTTAATTTTTTTATTAGCGAACGTGCAGTTCCAGAACCAATCAATAATTCCTTCTGTAATTTATATCTACCTATTCCTTCAGGATTTTTCCCAAAGATGAACAGAGCTAA
>CAZBEU010000362.1:0-19146 GCA_964491005.1 uncultured archaeon
TGCTTTATATAAGATGTATAGCTATTGGATTAGAAGTTATAACGATTTACCTTTTAAAAGATATCAATCATGTCAAGTTTGGCGTTATGAGGGGAAAATGACAAGACCATTTTTTAGAGGTAGAGAATTTCATTGGATTGAAGCTCATAATTGTTTTGCAACAGAAGAAGAAGCAAGAGAACAAGTAAAAGAAGATATGGAAATGACCTATAAAATGCTTCAGGATGAATTCTGCATACCGATAATCTTCTTTGAACGCCCACAATGGGATAAATTTAGTGGTGCAATTAATACTTACGCTGCAGATGCTCTTATGGGCTCAGGAAAGGTATTACAACTTCCATCAACTCATCTTCTTGGTCAGAATTTTTCCAAACCATTTAATGTAAAATTCACAGATAAAGATGGTGAAGAGAGATTCTGTTATCAAACATGCTATGGGCCAGCAATTAGTAGAATTTATGGAGCTATGATAGCTTATCTTGGAGATGATAAAGGTTTAATCTTACCTTTTGATTTAGCACCAATACAAATAGTAATTATTCCAATTTTGATTAAAGGAAAAGAAGAAATTGTTATAAATAAGTGTAGAGAAATCTATGAAAAATTGAAAGATATATATCGGGTAAAATTTGATGATTTGGAGGAGTCTCCGGGTAGTAAATATTATAGATGGGAATTAAAAGGTGTACCTTTAAGAATTGAAGTAGGCCCTAGAGATATTGAAAAAAAACAAGTTGTTACTGTGAAAAGACATGATGGAGAAAAAGCGTTTATAAAAGAGAATGAATTAGATAAATATCTTGAGGACGTCTCAAAAAAATACACAAATGAATTAAAGCAAAAAACATTGTTAGATTTTGAAAGTCAGATAGAGGTATGCTATGAACAAGATTCAGCAAAAGAAGCTATAGAAAATGGAAAAATTGTATGTTGTGGATTTTGTTCAATTGATATGAAAGCATATCAATGTGCTGAAAAGATAGAAAAAGATTTAGGTGCATTTGTTCGGGGAAAACGAGTAGATCATGAAAAACATGAATTTGCAACTTGTTTAATCTGTGGAAAGCCAGCAACATGTACAATATATATCGCCAAGAGCTATTAGAATTTTGGTAATTTGAATAATGTTCTTTTTTTCCCACCTATTCATACTATTTAGTAAAGTAAATTTCTTTTCAATTTTAAAAACTTACTATAACATTATTCAAAATAAGGATTAGATATGAAAATTAAAGATTTCTTAGAAAAATATAGTGCTATAATAATTATTACTTCGATTATTTTGTTTTTTATTATTATTGCTCTGATTGGAATAAATATTGGACAATGGTTAGCGGACACAGTTATATATTTTTATGATACATATGGAGAATGGGGAATATATCTGGGATTATTTTTTATCAGTATTTTTGGAAATGTCACAATAGTATTTCCAGTTCCTTATCTAATAGCAATAGTTGTTATCTCAGCTATATTACCAGTAAATCCAATATTATTAGGTTTTGTTGCTGGTATTGGTGCATGTATTGGTGAAACCCTTTCATGGATAATTGGTAATCGTTCAAAAAAATTGATAAAAAATAATGAAAAATTTGAAAGAATGAAAAAATATATTGAAAGAGGTTGGGCACCACTTTTAATTATTTTCTTCGCAGCGACACCTCTACCTGATGATGCTTTTTTGATAGTTTTAGGTATCATGAATTATTCTTTGATAAAAACAATTATATTTTGTTTTATTGGGAAATTTATTTTATGTTTCCTTTGTAGTACTCTTCCTATCTGGTTGGCAAACACTCCTTTAGGCGAATTTCTCTTTAATCTGATTGGCATAGATCTTGAAGCTGCTAAAACAGGAATAGTTACTCAAAGTACTCCAATTGACCTTTTAATAAGTTCATTTACTTGGATTTCTATTATATTAGTTATCTTTTTGATAATATATATTGATTGGAATAAGATATTGAGAAAATGGACAGATAGGGATATAAAAAATCTAAAAAACAATAAAGAAATTAACAAACTATAATAATTCTAATCTTTGAAATAATCCAGTTATTAAAATTGGTAACGCAATTGTTGCATCACACCAAATACTTATAAAGCGAGAATCTAAAGCATATTTTCCCCAACTTTTTGATTCAGATACAGTACATCCTGAAAGCCCTCCATCATATTCTGTAGCAGTATGTATTCTAACAGAATAATTAAATCCCATTGTCTTAATCTCACCAATTTGATCTAACAAAGGAAATACTTGTTGAGCCCAATTTCTTGGAACACCCCCTCCAATAATTATCGTACCATTTTTTTTCGACTTTTTAATAACTTCAGCATATTTTTTTACATCTTCTAAAATATCAAATTGAAAATCATAACCCTCTCTAACAGAATATTTAATAAGATTTAACGCAAATTCAGAGTCCGAAAATGCTGGAACAAAAATAGGAATATTATTTTTTGCAGCAACAGATACAATACATCTATTTTCTATTTTATCTCCAAGGAGTTTAAAGAGCTCTGAAGGGGTTGTTTTAATATTTTTATTTGGGTAAAGAGTATGAATTCTTTCTAAGATCTCATTTTCAGCTGTTGTATATTTATCTTCGGGAAGAAATACATCATAAATTCTATTTATTCGTTTATTAAATAATTCATTATCATCAACATTAGAACTACCTATAAAATGTCCTATATCAGAAAATACGTCTACTAAATCATGAATTATATTTGCTCCTGTTGTGATCAATACATCAATTAATTTATTTTCCATAAGTGAACATATTATATCACCCATACCCGCGGGTACCATTGCACCACTTAGTGTTAATACTGTTAAAATATCTTTATTAGAAACCATTTTATATAGTATTTCTAATCCTATTCCAAGGTTTTTTCCTTGAAAACCACAATTTTGTAGATTTACCAATAAATCTTCCACATTTTTAACGCTTTTAACATTAAAAGGTACAATTTTTTTATCCAAATAATTTTCGCTGTTGTGATTTAACATTTTTTATTTCAGAAAATATATTTTATATATTATTGTATAAAGTAAAAAAAATCCTTCTAATATAAATATTTCTGAATATTGTAGATTAGGTAAATATATATCAAGAGAAGATATAAGAGAAGTAAGAATTATCTGATAATGATAAATATAATAGCTTAAAATATAGTTTAAGTAAAGAATCTATGATCTTAATCCTAATATAATAATTAGATTGTATCTTAGCTGAAATAATTTATAACCCCTAACCATAATGAGTTAAGTTTATATATATTGAATATATATAATAAATTATAACCGTATAAGGATGAAGGTTAAGATTAATCATGTCTCTTGTTCCTAAAAAGATTTTTTTCGTGAAAGGTAAAGGATTTCATAGATCTAAACTTGCATCTTTCGAGCAAGCATTGAGAAACGCAGGTATTGAAAGATTTAATTTAGTATCAGTATCCTCTATATTTCCTCCTTATTGTATTGAAATATCTCAGGAAGATGGATTAAAACAATTAAGATCAGGACAAATTGTGTATGCTGTAATTGCACGAGCAAGTTCAAATGAATTTAATCGATTAATATGTGCTTCTATCGGTGTAGCAAAACCTGCTGATAAGGGACAATATGGATACTTAAGTGAACATCATACTTTTGGTGTAAAACCTGAGAAAGCAGGAGATATTGCAGAGGATCTAGCAGCGGAGATGTTAGCTACCACACTTGGTGTTCCTTTTAATCCAGAAGCGGATTATGATGAAAAACAAGAAATCTTTAGAATGAATGGAAAAATTATTGAAACTAAAAATATTACTTCTAGTGCAACAGTACGAGAAGAAAATGAGTGGGCAACAGTTTTATCTGCAGCCGTATTTATTTTATAATAATATTCAATATATTTTTGTTGAAATTTAGGAATATATTTTTTTCTCTTCTTTATTTATTTTCCTTATATCTTTAATTTTCTTAATTGCTTTGAACATATATTCATCCTTAATAATCTCGTTATTATCCCTAATTGCAAACATACCTGCTTCAATACATATAGCTTTTATATCAGCACCAGTCATATCTTCAGTCAAGTTAATTATTTTTTTTAATTCAAAATTCTCTTCTATATTCAATCGATTAAGATATATTTGAAATATTTTCTCTCTTGTATATTTATCGGGAATTGGAAAAAATACTAGTCTATCGAACCTACCAGGTCTTAATAAAGCCTGGTCGATAATATCTAATCTATTAGTTGCAGCAATAATTCTAACATTTTCTCGATTATTAAATCCGTCAAGTTCTGCCATTAACTGAATTAAAGTTCTATTTACCTCTCGATCTCCACCATAATCACTTTCTAATCTTTCTCCTGCTAACGCATCTAATTCATCAATAAATAGTATCGTTGGTGCTTTTTTTTTTGCCAAAAGAAATATATCCCTTACCATTCGTGCACCTTCTCCAATAAATTTATTAACTAATTCAGAACCAACTATTCGAACAAAAGTTGCTTTTGTTTCATGAGCTACTGCTTTAGCTAACAATGTTTTTCCTGTCCCGGGAGGACCATAAAAAAGAACTCCTTTTGGAGGATCAATACCTACTCTTTTAAATAATAAGGGATTAATTAAAGGTAATTCTACTGTTTCTCTTACCTCTTGTATTTGATTATTTAATCCTCCAATATTATTATAAGAAATATCAGGGATATTCTCTACCAATTCCATAGCCTGTATGAATGGATCAATATTATCAGGTAGAATTTCAATTATAGTCATATTACGTTGATTTAAAGCTACCATTTTTCCAGGGATTAAATTTTCTCTCAAAATATTTGAACTAACATTAACCAAGAATTCATGTCCTAATGAATCTGCTATGATCGCTTTATATGTATTTTCACTTTCGAGAATTTCTAACATTGTTCCCGTTTGAAGGGGTAATTCCTTTAGATGGGTTATCTCATTTATTAGATTCTTAATTTCTTGCTTTTTTTTTTGAATTTTAATATTTTTTTTTTGAGATTTATTTTCAAGTATACTAATCTTTTTTTCTAAGTAATCTATATATGGTTTCTCTGATTCATTGTTTTTTAATTCCTTTCGTTGATTATTATCACTAGATTGAGATTCCATAATCATCTTTTTTTATTTAATTTTGTTAATTCTCCATTGAATCTAATCTTCTCGATTATTTTGTATAAATCCAATTCTATTTTCTGTAGCTAAAAGGATTTCTTCAATCATTTTCGAATAGGAAAGATTGTCAAATTTTGCCATTTTTGCTAAATGTCCATCCCAACACCAACCGGGATTTGGATTTACTTCAAGTAATTTAGGATTACCCTCTTTATCAAATCTCCAATCAAATCTACAATAATCTCTGCATTCTAATCTCTTAAATAATTTTAAACAACAGTCTATAATTAAATTCTTAGATTCTTCTGAAATTTGAGCTAATTTTGAAGTTATTTTCCAATAAGGAGAATTAGGCATCCATTTTGCTTCATAACCACATATACGAGGTAAATCCTCTGGTAAAGAAGAATAATCTTCTTCAATTATTGGTAATAATTTATATAATTCAGGAGGATTACCTATGATTCCAACAGAAATATCTGCTCCTGTTAAATATTCTTCAATTAATAATGGATTTGTATATCCAAATTGTGCCCTTAATTCTGATATTACATTGATTAATTCTTCTTTATTATTTACTACGTTTTTCTGAGTGATACCATAACTAGAATCTCCTAAGTTAGGTTTTACTAAAACAGGGAAATTAAAAGGCAGAAAGGTATAAGCTAAGTCTTCTTCTTTAATATAGATACCATCAGCTACGGGTATATCCATTTCTTTAGCTATACCTCTAACTAAAGATTTATCATAACAGAAAGCTAAACATTGAGGACCACTTCCCGTGTAAGGAATATCTAACATCTCCAATAAAGCAGCAATATGGAGTTCTTTTCGAGCATCATTGTTAAATCCCTCATCACACAAATTAAATATATAGTCAATCTTTTTTTTATTTTTGATAAGTTCCCAAATAAGGATATCATGGTTATTATAAAACATAAAATTAAAACTATCAAGATCTTTTAAAGCTGATTTTAATTGGTCTATTGTGTATATATCATCTTCATCAAAACTAGAATTTGGTTTCACATTATCGATTTTTCTAGGATCACCCATAAGTACTGCAATATTTTTTAAGACTTTTTTAGGTTTTTTCGGAGTCCATTCTTTTTTAATTTGTGCCGATATAAGAATTCTTCTTTCCATCATTCCTAAATCTTGATTACGATGAGTAGAAGATATTAAATCTCCATGACATACAATATTTGAAAAACCTATCTTTTTCAAAATAGATTCTATTTTTTTTAATGTGTAGAGTCTTTCAGCATAGATTTGATCAGCAATAACGCCCTTATTCACATTGGTTATCACTTCTCTTGTTATTAATCGTTCTTTATCCAAGGATAATGAACGTTCTCGACAAACAAACAGATTTTTATCAATCCATTCCCAAGAACGAGGTTGATAATTATTTTTTAAATAATCACCATCAGCTAAATCTAAAAAGATTTTTCCCCATGGTTTTAAAATTCGTATAACTTCTTCTAAAACTTTAAAATCATCTTTAATAGACTCAAAATACCCAAAACTATTGCCTAATAATAAGACAATATCGAATGTATCAGTTGAATAACTGATCTTTCGAGCATCTCCTTCTCTAAATTGGGTATTTAGATTCTCTCTTAAAGCTGATTGACGAGCTTTTCTTATTAGATAAGAAGATTTATCAAATCCAAAAATATTTTTAAATCCTCTTCGAGCAAATTCTAAGGAATGGCGGCCATGACCACAACATAAATCTAAAATTTTATCTTCTTCATCAATTCCTAAAATATTGATAATGTTAGATACTTCTCGGGTGGTGATTTGATTATCATTCACAATATCTCCATCAGTTTTTAAATAATTAGAGTTAAATATTTCACACCACCAATTTAAATTCAAATAAGACTCTAAATTCTTTATCGGACCAAGAGTTTTTTTATTTTTTAAATTTAAATTATTAGTTGAGACATCAGATTCTTGTTCTGAACTATTTTCCCTCATTAAGTTTTACTTTAAAATAATAAATAAATATTCTTTAATTGAGATTTATAAAATCAGAAAATATTTATAAACTCTTCTCTTTTCTAAATCTTATTTTGGATTTTTGCGTAATAAGAGGAAATAAATATCTATTCATAAATTATTTTCTTTTCGATGAAAGATTTGATTTTATTTTTTAATAATTTGTTTTTAAAATAAATAATCCAAGTATTGAATTAAGAAAGAATATAGCATCTAATTATTATTTTTGATAAATTAGAGTGTTCTTTAATAGATAAATAATTATAATTACAAAATTAATATTATAAAAAAAACTAAAATTTATAGTTTGCATGAATCTAAAATCTTCTTAGAATTATCACTATGATGATCTAATACTCAAATTCTTTGTAATAACCATCATCATACTCAACATCCTCATTATAGTCATCATCATCGTCCCAATCCTTTTCTTTCTTTTTCTTTTTTGGACCATCATGCAAAGTATGAAGCATTTTTTTAAATCCTCCAAATTTTGATTCTTTTAATATTTTTGATTAATTTATATATTTTCAAATAGCATTTATATGTAATAATGTATTTAAACCTATCCTTTATTGTTGGATTCAAAAATGGGAATCTATGTCTTAGGGGTATTAGTATTCTATGAAGAGAATAGAGAAAGTCATTATTATTATCATTAATTAAAGCTATATAAATTATTAGGCTTTTTTGTATCCCTAAATAATTATTATAAAGAATTTGCTTATATATATAAAAAATATAACAAAAAAATTCCTTTTAGAATTATTTACAAAAATCTTAAATTATTTGTCTTTTTAAGAACCAATCATTATTATTGTATTTTTACAACAATTTCATAAAGTATAGATTTTTTTCACTATAAAGAATGAATATTTTTTACAGAAAAATAAGTATTCACCTTAAGAGATTTAAAGAATATAAATATTTTATTAAGATCAGAGTTATAGATATATTTGATAAATTTAATGAGATATAAATCTTTAATTTCATAAGAACCCTTTCTGTAAATTAAAATATTATTAGAAATCTCTTTCTTTAAATAACAGTAAAAATTAATTAAAGATGGCTAAATAGAGATTATTAAAATTCGACTTTTTTCTTATTAAATTAATTTGATCTAATTGCATTTATTTAAATATATAAAACATTATCTTCATATTGATAGGTTTCGTATGTTCTTTTCTTTTGCTTATGAAATTTATTAAAAACGCAATTGCTATTGGTACTTTATGTACCAATACTACTTTTCAAATTAAAAATTAAAACGTTTTAATCAAAAATAATAACTTTTTCTAATTCATTTAGATAAATCTGAATTAATTTAGCTATCTTATCATTTTATACATAGAGGAAATGTTAATATAAATGTTGTCCCTTCAGATATATCATTTTGGTTATTATTTCTAACTTCTATAGATGCATTATATCTATCTAATATTCTTTTCACTAACCTTAATCCAAATCCCATTCCACATATAGAACGATCTTTAGAATAATTCATCTTACTAAACAAAGAATCAATATTATCTTGGGTTATTCCTCTACCATTATCTTTAAATTCTAATTTTAAGAATTTATCTCGATTTTTTGAAAATTCAATTATTTTAATTTCAATCTTTATTATTTCATTTATGTTATGTTTAACTGAATTTATTAAAATATTTTCAAAAACATCTAAAAGAAACTCATCAGCTTTAATTATAATCTTTTTCTTATCATTATGTATTGATATTTCTATTTCTTTTTTTGAAATTTTTCTTGCAATATTTATAGATTTTTCTAATACTTCAATTATATCCATTTCTATTAGATCTTCATTTGAATAATCAAGCTTTGAGAATTTAATGACATTTTCAACTAAATTTGCTCCTCGAATAATCTGATCTTTTATATCATTCAAAATTATTTCTATTTCACAATCGTTCTCTAAGTTTTCTAATTTTATTTCCGCTAATTCTAAAGATAAAAGCATACTTTGTAAAATATTATTCATATCATGAGTAAATAGAGTTTTATAAAAGTTTTCATGTTCAAATGCCATTCTATATCTTTCCTCAGATTGTTTTAATTTATTCTCCATCTTTACGCGATCAGTAATATCTAAAACCATATTAAGCATGTAGGGCTTATCATTTATTGTTATTTTATAAACAGACATAAGTCCATGACGGATATGGCCATCTATAGTCCTAGTGTTAATAGGCATATTAATAATACTGCCTTCATCATCTAAAATTTTTCGAATTTCTGTATCATGGTCTTTGTTGTCAGGCCATAATCCTAATTCAACGGGACTTTTGCCAAGAATATCCTCTTTTTTCATTCCCAAATTTTTACACGCTAAATCACTAATTTCTACAAAACGTCCTGTATTATATTCAGAAATGGAATTTACCATATGATTTGTATAAAATGCTTTTGAAAACATTTCTTCAGAATATCTTAATTTCTCCTCTATTTTCTTCCTTTCAGTTATATCAATTGATAAACCTACTATTCCACTAATTTTATTATTTTCGTTAATAAGAGGTACTTTACTGGTTAAAAAATATTTTTTATCATCAGGATAATCTAATACTACCTCATAATCCAATTTCGCTTTACGAGTTTTTATTATTTCTTTGTCAAGATTTGAGAAATCCTTAGCGTATTTCTTGGGAAATAAATCAAAAGTTTTTTTTCCAATTATATTTTTTTTTTCTTTTTTTAAAAAATTTGCATAGTTTTGATTAACTAATGTTATAGTATCATTATTATCTTTGCAGTATATTAATCCCGGAATGATATTAATTATAGCCTTTAGTTGTTTGTCGAGTTCAAGATATTTTTTTTTGATTTTATCCATAATAATCAAATAAAATAGGTATATTAAAAATAATAGAAGGAACTAATATAAAAAATGATTGTAAAAAAAAAATATAGTTCTATTTGATTTCTTCTATTATTTCTTTTAAGTCTTTTCTGTATGTTTTTTTGGGATTATCTATTTCAAAATATCCTAATGGTAGAATTGTCAACAAAAAATCTTCCTTTTTTATTCCCAATAGTTCCTTAGCTTTTTTCCGATCTAAATTTCCTATCCAACATGTTCCTATTTCTAAACACCACGCCATTAGCATCATATTCATTGATGCTAAACTAGTATCTTGAACATACCAATTAGGATTTTCTCTTACAATTCCCACAATTGCTATAACAATACATGATTGTTTTATAAATTGCCCATATTTTGCTAAATTAGATAGTGCTACTATGATTTCTTTGTTTCTAATAATTATAAAATTCCAAGGTTGACGATTAGAAGCTGAAGGTGCCCATCGTCCTGCTTCAAGAATCATTTCAATCTCACTAGAAGAGATTTTTTTATCTGTGAAATTTCTTATACTTCTCCTATTTTTTATGAACTTAAGAAATAAATCTGGATCTATCATAGTAATGTATTAACTGGAGATAATATTTAATTTTTAATATTTCAAATAATAAGAACAATGAAAAATGAAAATTTTTTTGTCTTAGTTGTACCTAAAAATATAAATTTTATATCATATTAAATTTTATTATATCAATTATTCTTTAAAGAAAAGTAGAATTTGCATTTATCTGAATTAAAAGAGAAATATTCTAAAAAAGAACTTCTTTATGGGCCTCATACGATAAGAAAGGAATTTCCAGAATTATTTAAAAATTTAGCACATCAACCACATACAGATTATTTTTATGGTTTTCTTGGTCTTATATACGATGGCGAAAATAATATAGAAGCAATTAGAAAGAAAATGCGATTGATTTTTATTTCATCAACAAAACATCTTGTTGTAGAAGATCAAGATATTGAAGAATACCTTCAATATGCAAAAAAAAGGAAATTAATAAAAACAAAAGATAATATCTTTATTGAATTAACACATAAGGGTATTAAGCTTGTAGAATTATGTTATTATATAAATCTTCATAATACTTATTGGATGAGAAAGTTTTTTTCAGAAAAATCTGTAATGATTGCTACAACAATATCATTGATTTTCCTCTCAATAATAAAAATTATTGTTGGTATATCATTAGGTTCTCAGGGGATGCTAAATGAGGGTTTTGAAAATTTTATTGATTTGGTAAAAGTTGCTATAATTGTAGTATTATGTCTAAAATTGAAAAAAGATAAGTTATCAAGTATTATAATTATAGGATTCATGTTAATAACAGGATTGAGTTTATTATGGACAAGTATTAATTCATTAATGAATCTTTCTGAAATTATACCGACTATACAAGCATATCTAATTGGATTCTTCTCAATTGTTATAAATGGTGGATTAATGTATTTAAAGAGTATGGTCGGTAGAATCTCTGGAAACTTGTCAATATTGAGTGATTCTAAAGATTCACAGATGAATATATATATCTCCACAGGAGTGCTTATTGGATTTACATTTTCTATTTTCAACTTTTATTTTATGGATGCAATAGTAGGATTAGTTATTGCACTATTTGTAATTAAAGAAGGTGTAGAAATTTTAATGGATTTATTGAAAGACGAGGAGAATTTTGATATAACAGAGATAAAAGTAATGGCAGATCAAATATATAATAATAGGTTAACTGGATATATTCTTGCGAGTATAAGACGTGAATCTATAAATCATTCAGAGCTAATAAACAATTTTAAAAAAGGACTTGATATCGGTCGCACTTACTATGAAGGATTTGCTGATTTTTTTTATCAAGAACTAGGTAAAAAAGTAATAGAAAAACACTTAGAAAAACTAATAAAGGGAAGATTTATTGAAGAATTGGATGAAAATTTAATCCTTACATTAAAAGGATTGAAATATTTCTATAAAGCAAAATCAAGAGAATTTAGATATAGGTATAAAAATATATATCAAAAAGGAGGTATTACAAAAGGTACACTTTTCTGTCTTGTTATGATAATATGTATTGTTTTTATTGCTATTTTTGCTAATGATATTAATGATTGGTTGTTTAATCTATGAAATTTTTAATTATTATCCGTTTCATGATTTTTTAGAAAATATTCTGCATCCAAATTAGGAAAAAATTTCTTTTTCCTTCCTTGTTTTTGTATAGAGATTAGTTCCAAATTAACTAATTTATTAACATGATATGTGATAGTTTTATGATCCACTCCCAGCTCAATAGCTAATTTTTGGTTATAAATTCCAGGATTATTTTCAATCATTTCTAAAATCTTTATTGTAAGTTCACTCTTCTGCAATTTCAAGTCTATATTTGAAATTGGGTTTTTCTGATAATATGGAAAATATACAAGATAATGATCAAATCTTTTTTTTCCAATTATTTTATACGTTTCAAGTATATCTAAATGCCAAGCTAAATTTCCAGCAGATAGATTAGTTCTTCTCAATAATTCATTAAAATGTATGCCTGGTTCATTTAATATGAGATCAATAAGTTTATTTCTATTTTCATTTTCTAATACGTCATCTAAGGTTAGATTGTGAACCCCTTTATCTATTGGAATTATACGTGTTCGTAAGAGGTGAATATATTCTCTTTTTGAAATAACAATTATAATTGCAAATAAAGCAATAGCTATAGATACTATAGAAATCCATATCCAGTTATAATTTACATTTATAATTTCAAAAATAGTGATAAAGTAATCTTGTTCTCCTTCAAGATTAAGAATCTCTCCTTCAATATAGGGTTCAGTATTAGACTGGTTAATTTTTTCATAAGTAGGAACTATTGCCCAAGATTCAAGATTATTTTCAAATATACCTATTCTGTAGTTGAGATTATATCCTAATCCAAATTGGGGAGATTTTCTAAATTGAATTGTTAAGTTCTGGATGGTTGTATTTGTTCTTATTCTTATAATATTATTATATGAATATCGGTATTGAAAATTAGTATTAAGAGGACCTTTTGGTTTTTGTTGCATATCATATTGCTCTATGTTCGATCTTAAAGAGCAATTAAAAAATATAGAATTATTATTATTATTCACTATTATAAATGACTCCCTACTAAAGATAGTTGATCCAATATCTAAATTCATATTGATTTCAGAGTCTGTTGATATTCCAAACAAGATATTATTATCTGAAAAATTATAAATAACGGTTTGGTTAGGATTTATTATATCATCATAGACTTGGGTCCCAGATATAATTCTTGTTTCTGATAAGGAAAGTGTAAAAATAAAATTAAATTCAAATAAAATTAACATGAAAAATGAAATGATAAACATTTTTTTTTTAATTTGTTTTTTTTGTCTCATATATTTTTCCTTTATAATTAAATTAAAATAATAAAAAAAAAATTTAGTTATCTCTTTTTATAGTATATAAATCCAACAACACCTAATATTATAATAACCGCAGCACCAATCCCAACGTAAAGAACTGTAAAATCTTGTTCTAAAATAAAAATAGTCCAATAAGAGAAATGATCTGTAATTGTTTCAAGATATCCATCTTCAACTGTAGTTGGTGAAGTTATCCATTCCTCTGAGGATTCATTATAATAAGCCCATGTACCATCTCTATTTTGTTCTGTAACTTTTATTCTTAATTTTGCTTGAATCTCTGAACAATTAGCATCTATACTGATACAAAATCCTTCTTGATATCTAAATCGATTTCTATTTCTTGCTGTAATTCTTTCTCCATTTAATAATCCTAATTCCGCTTGTTCTTCGGTACAAGTCATATTCAAATTCATATCTCCTTCAGCAGATGTTATTTCTAAAACAAAATCCTTATTTTCAATTTTTAAGGATTCACATAGAATTATACCTTCAATATTTACCTCAGATGTTATATTAATTCTAGTTTGTTGTTGAAATTGAAAACTATTTTGATTTTGTGCTTGTATCTGAAATGTTTGTTGTTCAAAACCCAATGGTGCCGCATTAGACAAATTTATCATAGAAAACATTGATAATATACTAATACTTGTCAAAACCATTATTAATAATATATTTTTTTTTTTCATTTTATCAACCTATATTTGTTTAATAAAAAAGAATAAATTATGTTTATAAAGCATTGAGGGATAAATTTTCCCAATTTATGATAATTTTAATGATAAAAAATAATATCAAAATTTTTTTTTGCTAAAGAGGTGTGAAAAAATGCTTTAAATTAAAAAATTTAAATGATAGATTTAAAAATATTAATAACTATTCTCTCTTTATATAAATTTAATATTCATTTATACTAATTTGAATTAGAAAGACGGAGAAAATTCCATGTTAAAAGAATTTACAAAACAGATTTTTACACGATATGGCCTTACAGAGGATGAAATAGATGTTTATTTAGTATATCTAAGAGTTCCAAGAGCTACCGTAAGTGAGGTCTTTTATCATTTAGAAGATGCTGAAGGAAAAGATATTTCATTTGATAGAGTAGTTGAAATAACTAATAAATTCGTATCGAATGGATTTCTTAAAGAAATTGATGGAATTATAAAGAGATATATTCCTCTTGAACCTTTTTTTGAGTTATTCAATACAGAATCTGAGACTTTTAGAGTAGCAATTGCTGATATTAAAGATAGAGTTTTTAAAGACCAGTCGGATAGATTTGGAAAACTTGAGCAAATCCAATCTAAAAGTATAACTGAAGTTGAAAATGCTGTAAAATCACAAATAACTCATTTTTTTGAAGATTCTGATTTAAAGAATAAAAATAAAGACACTAGAATTAATAGTGGTAAACAGAAATTTACAGATACAGAAAAGAATTTAGAGAAAAATCTTCATGAAATAATGAATACTTTAAATTCTGATCTAAAAAATATTTCGACTAATTTTGTTTCTGGAAACGAATCTGAAATTAATAAATCTAAAGAGGATATTACCAAAATAGTTACAAATTTATTGAATGACTTTTCCGAAAGAGTAAAAAATTTAGATAGCGAACTTAAAAAAGATTTAGATGGACATGTTAACAGACATAAAGCGATTGCAAATGATTTGAAACCAAAAATGGAAATGATTCTTGAAAAATATCTTGAAAGAATGGATAAAATTATAAAAGAATTAAAAGAAAAGATTTCAAAATTATTAGGAATTCATATTGATAATTTACAGAACACAACAAACAATTTGCAAAAAGATCTTAAATCAAAATTAGATGATCGTCATGATATTATCTCAAAACAAACAACAAACTTTAAAGAAACATCAATAAAAATAATAGATAATCTCTTAGAAATTTCCAATAGATTTAGTGACCTTTCAGAGGATCTAGCCAGTAGAGGATCAGCCTTTAAATCTTTATTTTTAGGAAAGCATAAGAAATACAAGGCAAGATACTCTCAAGTTAAAGAAGATATCCTAAAGTATTCTAAACCTTTAAAAAAAGAGTTTATTAAAGAAAGTGAAGATTTCATTAAAACAAACAAAGGTTCCACAGAAGAGGGAAAATCAAATATACAAAATGTTATTTCTAATGAAAATAATGGTCTTGCTTCAGAAACAAAGAATCTAGATAAAGAAGCTCAAGAAACACTGAATGCTCAATTAGAAAATCTAGCAACAGATTTGACTAAGGAGATTGATAATACTCTAAAGGGAGGTATCGACGATTGTTCAGATACTACAGTGAAATTAAAGGATTCATTAGAAAAATCTATTAAAACTCATCATCATCAATATGATAATGCAATTAATCAACATAAAGACACCAGTTTAAAACATTACACTGATTTTGATACTGAAATTAAGAAAAAAAATGATGGATGGGTTGGAGATGTTGACACAAAATTCACTAATGCAAATAAAAATGTATCCGAAAAAATAAGTGGTAGTATTACTTTTTGGGATAAAGAATCTATTGATATGAATAAAAATCTTAAAGAAATGCTTGAAGATCATAAAGCAAAATATAAATTAAACGCAACAACATTACAAAACAGTCTTTCAAATACTATAAAAGATAATACTCAAAATACAAAAGATGCTATCGCAGACTTTACACTTGAATTTATGAATTCTATTGATGATGCAAATGAAAAAGCTAATACTACAGAAGAAAAACTTACTGATATTTTTACAGCTTCAAAAAAGATTCCTGAAATATCTAGATGTACTACTTGGCATACTGTTGGAAGACAAGCATTAGTATCATGTATAAAAGATGCAATATATAGAACAAAATCTTCAATTATAATTGTTACTCCAATTGTTGTACCTGAAATTTTACAAACTATATCAGAAATAGCTTTCCAAAAGAAAGCTGCGCGATTTATGTTAACTAGTCACTGGGATATGAACGCATATGGAGGAATTATAAATAAAATGAAACAATTAGGTAATATACAATTTCGTCAATTATCCCAAGCTGGAGAATTCTTTGCTGTTACTCGAGATGCGGAAGAAATACTTTTAGCACCACTTACAGATGATGAATCTGAATTGATTAGTATAGTAAGTGATCAAATGCAATATGCTAAGCTCTATTCTCAGTTTGTTGGACCTATCTTTCAAGCTAACAGTCGACCAATTAAGTAATAATAAGTTTTTTTTTCCCTTTATTTTAATTTTCTATTTTTTTAAATTGTAGTTTTTCAGGTAAATATATTTGATATAATAAGAGAAAAAAGAAGAATAAATAAAGCATACGAAAATAATTGAGTAATGTTAAAAAATAAAAGATGACTTGAAGTATTTATTAAATTTATTTTTAAAGAAAAAAAGAAAAAAAATGACAGAATTAAATAATGATCGTATAAATTTTTTTAAACATTGGTTTTTGGGGCTAAAAAAGGGATTAAAAGAGATAAATAAAGATGCAAGAAATAAGATTTTAAAAGAGTGTGGTATTGCTTGTGCTCATTCATTTACTGCAAATAAATTCAAAGAAGCATATGAAGAAAGTACTGATTTTAATTCGTTTCTTGATTTAATTAGTGAAAAATTCGATGGAGGAATAATAATCGAAAAAATAAACGATACAAAAATAAGGTTTATTTATCCAAAATGTTATTGTGATTTGGTTTTATTAAACTTATTAAAAGAACCATACTTATGTAATTGTTCAAAATTTAATATAAAAGAAAATTTAGAGTTTGTTTTAGGAATTCCTGTTGATGTTCAATTGGAAACATCTATTCTCAGAGGGGGGAAGAATTGTTCTTTATTAGTAAAATTTAATAAATAAAATAAAATTAAAAATAAATCTATTAATAATAGATTTGGAGAATTTAATAAAAAAAAAACCTATTGAACGTCTCTTACTATTTTCTTTTCTTCGAGTAGTTTTTTTTTTTGAATTTTATGAGTGGAATTATTATCTTCTAATTGTTTTTGTAAAGCTTCATCATCATCATCTTCTTCATGAATTCTTTTTAAATCGATATCTGAATATCCTGGTAATATATTAATTATTCTTCTGGTTGAATTTTTGACATCTTTACTTGAAGTGATATATCTTCCAACAATTAATATATCCGCACCTACATGAACGGCATTAAATGCAGTTTCTGGAGATATACCTCCTGCCACAGCAACTAATACTCTATCTTTTCCACTTAGTAATTTATCGTTCTTATATAATTCTTTAATCATTGGTACGAGCCCCCATTTTTTACGCTGTGCTTCATCAGATCCAGATACAGAAACAGATTGTTCAGAATCAATACCTCTATGTAAAATTACGACACGTGGAATCTGTTTCAATCGTTTCAATTTTGCAACAGGATCCTCAACTTCCATCATATCAATTATACCGTCAATTCCCATTCTTTCAGCTTCTAGCAAAAATTTATCGATTGATGATGGTGATGCCAAACCACTTACAACAACACCATCAGCAGTAGCTTTAAAAGCATCATCTACTTCTAATTTTCCAACATCCAATGTTTTGAGATCAGCAACAATATATTTATTTGGAGCTAGTTCACGTACTTGTTTTATAGCATCCATTCCATATTTTTTTAAGAATGGAGTACCCACTTCTAAAATAATCCTATCACTACTAGGTAGTTGCTTTATTACCTTAGCTTGGTGTTCCATTGAAGGATGATCAAGAGCTACTTGAAGATAAGGTGGTCTCCATAGTTTTGGTACTTTAATTCCTGCAACTGGATGTTTAGCTCTATCTTTATCATAAAGAATCTTCTTGAGAGGGGGATAATTATCTAGGGCTCTCCTAATTGCTAATTTTGTAGCACCGTAATTGTATTGATAAATTCTTCTATAATCTTTTGCTTCAGGATGGATAAAAACGTTAACAATTATAACCCAATCATCTAATTTACTTTCAGGTATTACTCCTTCATCAACACAATCAGCAACTGCTTTAGCAACAGCAGCTTGCGCAGGACCAAATATCTTATTAGCTTGATCCAAATTAGCAATAGTTACTTTTGGAATTATTATTGTTTGTGGTTTAGGACATAGATTAGGCCTTATTACGGCTAATAGACTTCCATGACCCTTAGATGGTTGACTAAGTGATTGGGCAAAAGCAAATCCTACAGGTCCTTGTTTTGATCCTATCATAACATCCAAGTGTGCAAGATCTGGTGCTTCTCCCATTAAAGCTTCTCCAATAAAAAAGTCATTTTTACTTGGCATAATATTCTCTTTTATTCAAATATATTTTATATGATTTTAAATCAAAATGTATTATTCAATAATGATATTTTATTTTACTGCAATAGATATAAATAAAGATTTATTAATTAAATTTTGTAGAGAAAATTCAGAATTCTTTAATTTTTTATTCAGCAATTAATATTTGATTTTTTAGCTATAAAAAAATTTTTCCATTATTTTTGCTTCTCTGAACATTTCTTCTAATTTTTCCTTTTTTAGATTAGTTGTTTCAAAAATAATATGTTCACAATCATAATTTGAGAAATTATAATCCAATATATTTATTCCAAATGATTTATAATCATTCCATAATTTAGAACCAGGATAAGGAGTAGCCATAAAATAATTTAATGTATCATTTTCGTCTAAAGGAAGAGTTTTTATAAAATCTATAGTTTCTTTGAATGTTT
>CAZBEU010000363.1:0-4137 GCA_964491005.1 uncultured archaeon
TTATAAAAAATATTATTTGAAATGAGTTTATTCGTTTTAATTATATATATCATTTTGAGAATCTTTATTTAAAAAGAGTTGTAACTCTCTTCCAGATTTAATTGTTTTAATTAAGCTTTTTTTTTTTAATCTATTTATATAATAATTTACTAATGCTTTACTTATTCCTAATTCTTTTGAGATTTTTAACTGAATTATTCCTGGATTTGATTCTATTATGTCTAGGATATTGAATATTACCTCAGATTTAATATTTTTAAAATTATGTCTTTTCTTTACATTATCCGAATAAGATATAGGAAAAAAAATAGTATTATTATCAAGTTTTTCTCTTTTAATTATTTTATATTCGATTAATACCCTTAAATGCCATTGAAACTGACCCGGTGAAAGTAATGATCCTTTACATAATTCTGTATAATGAATACCGGGGTTTTTCAAAACCATTTTAATAATTGTTTTTCTATTTTGGTTTTCAAAAATATCTTCGAATTTCAATTTACGATTTGAGCTTATTTCATGTTTTTTACTACATTAATAAATTAAAAAAAAAAAATAATCTATACAAAAAAAGAAGGCCGTAGGGTAAATATATTTTTGATCAGTCAATTAATAACCTAATTATTTCGGATTCTTAAGAATTCATAGCTACTTCTACTTTAAAGTGGTCTGTATGTCGTTAAATTTGATTTTTATATAATCAAAAAAGGGGTATTTTTTCTTTTTTTAAAACTGGTCTACAATAATTTTTAAAATGAATTTCTTTTATTTTAAACTATGTGTGATATAGACACAGTTATTATTAGAAAAAAATGTATAAATCTAACCACATTTAGAAAGGATGGAACACGAGTTGCAACTCCAATATGGTATATTTGGAAAAATGCAAAATTATATATGTTTTCTGAATAAAAAGCTTGGAAACTTAAAAGAATAGCTAATAATCCTAATGTTGAATTAGTTCCATGCAATTACTTTGGAAATCTTAGGGGAAAATATTTAATTGAAGGAATAGCAACAATAATAGTGGATGAAAAAGGAGAGGAAATTTTAAAAGATATGAAGAAAAAATATCCTTTTATGTACAGAATTGTTGTTAAAAATCACAAAATATATAGATTTTTTGAAATAACACCAATAAAGATAAATAAACGGGAATAATTTTAAATAATGTTTTGTTTATTGCGAATTTTTTCAAATATTTAAAAAATCCTAAAGTTTAATAGAATTCTTGAGAATTTCATCAACACCATTCATATGAAAGTGGACTAAATCGGGAAGAGTACTCACAATTGCTATTGGATATTTTATAGGAAAAGGAATAATAAAAATACTTTTTTTATTATCATCCAACAATAATCCAAAATTTTGATTTAATTTATCAATAACTTGATTAAGAATATTAATTCCATAAGAATTTTTTACATTAGATATAAAATTTGGAATATTTTGAAAGAAAGCCTTAATTTTAGTAAAAATTTGATCTTTTAAATAATAGATATTACTATTTAAAATAAGAGTTTTTAGATTTTCTGATGAACTCTTATCATGGAAAATGAGATAAATATCCTTTTTCTTTGAAACTTTATTGATTGCCTCAATAAATGATTGAGTATAGTAATCATGATGTAAAAAAGCTACAATCCGATTTTCTGCTTGTTCAATTAAATCAATCATATATCCTTGTAGCTGTTGTTCTCCAGAGATGCCTATAAAGGGAATTTCTGTATCCTTTTCTATAGAATAAATAGTATTTATTTCATTTTTAATTTCTTCGTAATTATTTTTAAATTCTAAATAATCATCGTCAAAAATCTGTGTAATTATGTGCTTAGGTCGGATTTTATAGAATTTAACCCTTCCTTCAGATATAATATCAATATACCCTTTTGTGTTTAATTTTTCCATCGTTTCATAAACCTTAGGTTGTGGTACATTTGAATATTTTGCTAATTCACTGGCATCTAAATTATTATATTTTATTAATGTTACTAATGCTTTAGCCTCATACTTAGTAAAATTCATCTTTTTCAGATTTTCTTCCAATTTTTCAATTATTGTCATTCAAATCTAACCTCTTCCAATTAAAAAGATATTCCGTAAACTTTAAATACTTTACTACATAAGTAGTAACTAATCATTACTACGACAGTAGTAAATAATCAAATGTGCATAGAAAATATGATAAAAAATGATTTGGTAGTTAGTATTCACAACCTATCAAAAACATTTGGAGATTTCAGAGCACTTGAAGATCTTGAAATTAATATAAATAAAGGGGAAATCTTTGGATTAATTGGACCAAACGGTTCTGGAAAAACAACAACTATAAATATTTTATTGGGATTATTAAAAGCCGATCATGGTGCAGAAATTAAGATCTTTGGATATAATATTCCTTTAGAAATGCCAAAAGTCTTTCCTTTCATTGGATATATGCCACAAGATATATCTCTCTATATGGATTTATCAATAATCCAAAATTTGAGATTTTTTGCAAATCTATATGATATCAATTCAAAAAATAAAATGAATTATATTAATGAAATATTAGAACTTGTTGATTTAACAGAATTTAAAAATCGTCAACTAAATAAATGTTCAGGAGGAATGCAGAGAAGAACGTCCTTAGCAGTAGCATTACTGCATAAACCAAAGTTACTTATTTTGGATGAACCTACAGTTGGAGTTGATCCCGATCTAAGATATGTTTTTTGGGAATATTTTAAAAAAATATCAAAAGAAAAAGGAGTAAGCATTCTCATTACAACGCATTATTTAGCAGAATCCGTAAAATGTGATAAAATTGGATTTATTAATAAGAAAATTATCAAATATGGGATACCACTTGATCTTCAGAATGAATTAAAAACTAAAAATAATGCCTCAAAATTACCAGATATGGAAGAAGTATTCATGTATTGGAATCATAAACATAAAAAAGTTAGAGATCTTGGAGGTAATGTTTGATGGGAATGAAGCAAATTCTTGCAATCGTAAAGAAAAATATGCAATCGCTCGTAAAAGATCGTAGAACCTTTGGATTATTAATAATTATGCCTATATTGCTTATGATATTTTTTGGATATGGTTTTAATCAAGATATTAAAAATATTCCTATTAAAGTTGTAAATTTAGATGAGGGAGGTCCTGGAATACCACCTCTGATAAATGACACTACATTTTCATCCATAGGAATTCAATATTTACAAGAAGATGATCGGGTAAAGGTTTCTCAATTATCTCCTGTGAATTTTAGCTTACAAGAGGAAAAATCTAAAATTTATGGAGGTAATGATTATTTTGCACTAATTGTTTTTCCTGTTAACTTCACAGAAGATTTACCAAAACCAAATTCTACTATAAATCTAGTTGTTGCTATAGATGGGAGTCAAGTTCAAATTGCGGGGGAAATAAAAGCCTCGATTATAGAGATGATAAACTATATCTCTAATAGTATTACTGTAAATAAAACACGTCTTCTTCTAAATTTTGATTATGTAGCAGGTAATCCTAATTTAAAACCAATTGATACGTTAGCTCCAGGAATTTTAAGCTTTGCGATTCTACTATTTATGATTTTAAACGTAACAGGGGGTTTTACAAAAGAAAAAATTTCAGGAACTATAAATCGAGTACTTGTAACCAAAACAACTAAGAGTGATCTATTATTAGGCTATATGCTAGGCAATTCAGTTATCGCGTTGGTTCAAAGTTCATTGTTATTAATTATAGGAGCATTTTTGTTTAATTTATATATAGTGGGTAATTTACTGTTATTATATTTTATATTATTTATTTATTCTTTAAGTTGTATAGGAGTAAGTATATTAGCTGCTAGTGCAGCAAGAACAGAATTACAGGCATTTCAATTTATTCCGATAATACTAATTCCTTTTATGTTTTTTTCAGGATTTATCTCTCCTGTTCAATCATTTCCAGATGTTCTACAATGGGTAGCTAAAGCCATCCCAATGACATATTCAATCGATATATCAAGAGCAATTATGATTAATGGATTGGGATTTGAAAGTTTCCTAAACGAATTCTTAATTTTGATAGGATTAACCGTCATGTTCTTAATTTTAGCGATTTTAATATTTCGCCCAAGAAAATAATTTTTTTTTTTATTTTTTT
>CAZBEU010000364.1:0-3909 GCA_964491005.1 uncultured archaeon
CTTTTATAATTCTATTATCAACTTTCTCAACCCATTTCGTAATTAATTCAGCTTTTTCAAGATGTTTTAAAACACGATAAATAGAGGATCTACCTATATTTGTCCAATTTCTCATACCTCGTTCTTCAATTTTCTTATTTATCTTATAGGCATGACTGGGTTCTTCTGAAACTAATCCAAGAACTATAAATTCTGCATGATTTAATGTTGTTTTTTCTTTTTTTTTTGACATTATATATATTCTCATATGGGACTATTATAGTCTCATATGAGATCATTATTTTTTTTTATATTTAAATATTGTTATTTTTTAGAATACTTGAAGAGCGAACTCCTTTTATTTTTATTAACTATCAATTTATAGAATAATGTGAGAATTTTATTGTGCATTTTCATTAGAATTTTCATTGTTAAATAAAGAAAAAGAAATATAAAACAAAAAGATCATTTCTCTCTTTATTTTACATTAGAAAAATTCTTATAAAAGTTTTATTTTTTGATACCCTTTTTTTATTGATCTATTTAATGTTATTTAATAATATGATTAGCATATTATCCAAATTTTTAAATATATAAATTAGAACATATATATTAAATAACTAAATTATTAAATAGAAAAGTTACTAAAAATGCTAAATAGGCCTCCCTTGAACGCTACTCAAGGGGAAAAAACATTTTTTAGAAGACTTGAAAATTTTTTATCTAATAATGAATCTTTTATTGGATATTGTGAGCCATATTTAGGTGGATTTCGACCAGATTTTATTATCCTATCTCCTTTATATGGTGTTGTTATTATAGAAATCAAAGATTACCGCTCTAATAAGCTTAAAACGATAAGTGAAACATGTCCATGGACTTATTTTAAAGACAATACATTAGAGAATATTGGAAATCCTTTTGATCAATTATATCAATATTGGAGAATAATAAAAGACAGAATCGATTTGTGTCACTTCCCTAATCATGTTAAAATCCCAATCATCCAAATAGCAGTTTTTTCTCAAATATCAAAAGAAGATCCAATTTTTTTAAAAATTAAACAATATACTCCTGAAAGACTTTTTTTATGTTTTAAAGAAGATATCTCTAATAATATGAATTTTCAAAACTGTTTTAATGATATTTTAAATATAGATATTTCGTTACAAAAAGAACATTTTGAGACGTTAAGAGCAAATATTTTTCCTATGTGTCGATTGCCAACTTTAGAACAGGCAGATCTTTCAAAATTTTATAATATTGAAAATAAAGTAATATTATTAGATCAGAAACAAGAAAAATTAGCTATTGAAATGGGAAATGGACATAGATTGGTTTTTGGAGTAGCAGGTGGTGGAAAAACTATTCTATTAATTTCCAGAGCAAGGATATTAGCAAAAAAAAATCCAGATTGGAAAATATTAATTATATGTTATAATAAATTACTAAGAGATCTCCTCTATCATTTAATAATCCCACAAAACTACAATGCGGATATTACTATAAATACTTTTCATGGGTGGATTAGACATTATATTAATAGTGTAAATAATAATTATTGGCAAATCTATAAAGAAGCACAACATAAAGCTGAAAAAGAAGGAAAATTAACAGATTTTTTTCAAAATGTTGTACCAAAATTATTTTTGCACATGTTAAAAGATCTTGGTAAAGAAAAAATGCAATATGATGCAATTCTAGTTGATGAAGCTCAAGATTTTGAACAAATTTGGTTTTCATGCATTACTGAGGTATTAAATTCATTTACAAACTCCTTATTCATTACATGTGATGGTCTGCAAGGGATATATGCAAAAAAAAGGTTCCATTGGTCAAGTGTTGGTATTGAGGCTAGAGGGAGGGTTAAAAGATTTGAAAATTCTTATAGGAATCCTATTGAAATTGGAATATTAGCCCAAAAGATATTACCTACTAGTCTTAAAGATCTTATTGGTCAATTTGACGAATTTATTCCAACAAAAGAATTTTTGGGCAATCATGGAATTGTAGAATTTATTATTTCTGACACAAGGGATGATGAATATAAAAAACTTGCTTTAAAAATAAGTAGACTATTAAAAAATCCCCATAGAATATTGTTACTTTTTAAATATAATATGTCTAAAAATGGATATAATCATCCAATCTTTAAATATTTAAAAGAGTTTAATTTAAAGTGGAATAGTTTAGAAAAACTTAATCCCAATACTTCTGGTTTATTAATTGGTACAATATATGGAACAAAAGGGTTAGAGTTTGATACAATTATTATTCCCGAAATTGATACATATAAAACAGATAAGGATCGACAATTACTTTATGTTGGAGTTACTCGGTCTCGAAAAAAATTGATATTAAGTGCTAATCAATCAAATGGGTCGTCCGATTTATTAAATACGATAAAACCAATGCAAATTTAATGTATTACTTGACATATTGGACATAAATGTTTACCAATCAATACAAACCTACCTGTTGTTCTAATCATATTCATATCAAATAATCGATTTGCTAAAGTTGAATTTTCTGAATAATCTTTAAAAATAAATTCATCTATGTTAAGATCAACAATATCATCTTTAATTGATATTTCAGCTACTGGAAATCCATTATAATCTTGTAAAAAAACAGCTAATTGTCCATTACTATAAGTTTTAAATTTAAAATTTAAAGATGAATTTTCAATTTTTTCTTCCATTACTATCATATTTTATCAAATGATCTTATTTTAATAAAAAATTTTAAATTAGAGAGGGTGATAATTTTTAGATATTTATTAAACTCAAAAAGGAAAAAAAAAAGATTTTATTTTCATCGACTATTTTTATTTTGTTTTTAGTTGATAATTATTGCGCTTGTTGCAATTAAACCTCCTATGATGATAGCATTAACTCCAATAATTGTAGAAATTGGGAGTCCTTCTTGAACAATTGTTTTTATAACAACAACCATAAATACTTTATCATTAATATTTTCCATGTTATCTTCTGCTATAATCGTTATTATATAATATCCTTCATGATATAATGAGAAATTTTCCCAAACGCATGTCCAATAGTCTTCCAGTAAATTATTCATAGTGATATTAAACAATATAGGTGTATGAATTAATGCTTTTACACTTCTTATAGGGCTCAAGTTATCTGTTACAGAAACATTTATTAAAAATTGTGAGGGATCGTATTCT
Source organism: uncultured archaeon (assembly GCA_964491005.1). Lineage (GTDB taxonomy): Archaea > Asgardarchaeota > Lokiarchaeia > Sigyniarchaeales > SOKP01 > JAFGOA01. The sequence goes on from CAZBEU010000364.1 coordinate 3,170, forward strand.
TCCTCAGAAGGAATTTTGATTAATACATTTGGGCCTTTATTATCAACACCAATAATAACACTTTGACTATTATTAATACTTCCAAATTGATCTATCGCTATAATTGTAATATTATACATACCGCTTGAATATTCTGATAAATTATTCCATAACACTGACCAATATGTGTCGATATTATGAGTTATTATTAAAATTAAAGGTGTAGATGTATTTATTTGTCCAATTACTTGAACTAATGAACTCCGAGGGTCCATATCTGTGATATTAATTAGTATTGAATTTCTATATATTCCTTGAATTGGACTAATTATTTCTATCATTGGAGGATATAACTCTATTTCTAGTATTGAGAAATATATATCATAAAGAGAAGCATTTAGGAACAAACATGACCATGGAATTGCAATTTTATTCTCTGAAATTATGGTAATAAATGGTTCATCTTGATTGCTGATAGTGTAAGAGTTTACTTTGAATTCATTTGTAGTATTAATATAATTATTTGAACTATATACTTTTGCATATATTTCTGTTCCATCTCCGTCTTGTAAATAACTTTCCCATGTAATTATAAAATAATCATTAGAAAGTGAACATATATTTGCATAATCTTGATAATTATCTGTATGATCATTTATCCTAAATTCTGCAGTGATATTCGTTCCTGTAGTTGCATTAAAGATTCGTACATAGATATCATAATCTGTTCCTCTTTGAGGATTACTTTCCCAAGCAATTGC
>CAZBEU010000365.1:0-6109 GCA_964491005.1 uncultured archaeon
AATTTTTTCAGATCAAATCCTTCTTCAATAATATAACATGAAGTTAATGCTAATGGAGTACCTCCCATCATTAAAATATCATTTAAAGTACCATATATGCTTAATTTTCCTAAATCTCCTCCTGGAAATGTTATTGGAGAAATTGTATGACCATCAGCTGTAATTATAAATTCGTTATCGCTATTTTCAATTGGAATTGTGGCACCATCATCTAATTCGTCAATTCCAATTCCATTATTAATATTTTTTTTTGAGATACCTTGAGTGATAAAATTAATTAATTCCTGTTGTAAAATACCTCCTGCTCCATGAGCTAATCGGATAACTTTTAGATTCTCTTTATCAATCATCATTATTTGAAATTAAAAAAAATTAAAAGAGTTTAGGAAATAGTAAGTTTTAGACTTATTTTTTAGAAAAAAGAATTATTAGTCAATATTTGAATCCAATGAATACAGAATGATTCTCGATCCTTGCTTTTTTAATTATTTGATAAAATAATTTCATTTTAATAGTATAGGAATTTCTTATATTTGAATGAAAGATAAAACAATTGAAATAAATATATTAGGAATTGTTCAGGGAGTTGGTTTTCGACCCTTTCTATATAATTTAGCTAGAGAGTTTAATTTAACGGGATTTATTCAAAACAATGGGAATTTGGGTGTTAAATTAATATTACAAGGAAATGATGATAAAATAAATGATTTCCTTAAGAATTTAGAATTAAGAAAACCAGAATTTTCATATATAGAAAAAATGATAAAACATGAACTAAAAGAAGGAATTGTCTATAAACAATTAGTAATAAAAAAAAGCCAGAAGAAAAATGGCATAGGTTTGTCTCTTCCACCAGATATATCTATATGTGATCAATGTTTGAAGGAAATTCAAAATAAAAATCTCGAAAAATATTATAATTATCCTTTTATTGCTTGTTCAAGTTGCGGACCGAGATTTTCTACAGTAATTGAACTTCCTTATGATAGAGTGCGCTCTACTATGTATGAATTTCCATATTGTGATTCATGTAATGATGAATATAATGACTTCCATAATCGTAGATTTCATGCTCAAACTTTTGCATGTAATAAATGTGGTCCAAACTATATGCTTTATGATACTAACAATGAAATTATAAAAAAAAAAACAATAGAAGAAATTTTACAAGAGGTGGTAAAAAGATTAAGATTAGGTCAAATTGGGGCAATAAAAGGGATTGGAGGAGTACACCTTATAGCTCTTGCTAATAATGATGATGTCGTTCTTAAACTGCGTAAAAGAAAAAAAAATCGTAAAAATAAACCATTTGCTTTAATGATTCCTAATATAAATATCATTAAGGACGATTTTTTCATTTCTAAAAAAGAAAGAGAATTGATTGAATCTTTCAGAAAACCAATTATTCTTTTACAAAAAAAAAACAGAGACTTTAATCAAAATATTAGCAAATGGATTGCTCCAGGATTATGTAATATTGGATTTATGTTACCTTATACAGGAATTCACTATCTTATTTTTAAATCTCTTGGTGATTTTCCAATAATCTATACAAGTGGTAATCAAACTAATATTCCAATGGATATCAATAATAATGATATTTTTGATCAACTTCATGAATTAGCCGATTTTTTTTTACTTCATAATAGAGTTATACACCAACGAATAGATGATAGTGTTTTAAGAATTCATGATAATAAAATAAAATTAATAAGAAGAGCAAGAGGTTATGTTCCAGAATTTATTACTATACCTTTTAAATCAGATATCCCAGGAGCAATTGCTACAGGTCCAGAATTAGCATTAACCGGTGCTATTTTGAGATACAACAGTATTTATCCAACCCAATATATAGGAAATGTAAATAATTTAGAAACATTTACTTTTTTGGAAAATTCATTATTTCATATGCAAAAATTACTTCAAATTAATGAAAATGATATTAAATTTATTGTTTCAGATGCTCATCCAAGTTATATAACAACAAAATATGCAGAAAGGTTATCAAATAAATTTAGAGTTCCAATGTATAAAATTCAACATCATTATGCTCATATATTAAGTCTTATGATTGAAAATAATATAGATATAAATGAAAACATTATCGGAATAAGTACTGACGGTACGGGTTATGGAAATGATGGTAATATATGGGGTGGAGAAATATTTGAATGTTCTTATAATCATTTTAAACGATTAGCTCATCTAGAATATCAACCTATGATAGGAGGTGAACGATGCATAAAATTTCCACCCAGAATGGCAGCTTCTATAATTATAAAAAATTATACTATAGATGAAGCAAAGAATATTTTTGAGAAACTTAATCTTATTAATAAATTACAATATAAAGAAAAAGAATTAAATACAATGATATCTCAATATGAAAATCGTCACAATTCAAATCTTAATAAGAATATACCTTTAACAAGCTCAACTGGTCGGATTTTTGACACAGTCTCATATTTATTAGGTGTTTGTTCGATAAAAACATATAGAGGAGAGCCCGCTATGAGGTTAGAATGTCTTGCATCTAATGGTAATCCAGAAAATGTAAAACTTTCAATAAATTATGAAAGAAAAAATAAAACTATAATAATTAATACATCTAAACTTATCTGTGATATTATTGACCTTATTATAAAAAATACAAATAAGAAAAAGGACATAGCAGCTAAATTTCAAAAATCCTTAGCAGATATCTTTGCTGAAATCGCTATAGATAAAGCTAACGAATTAAATATTTATAAGATAGGTCTATCAGGTGGAGTTGCTTATAATTATGATTTTAATTATAATATTAAAAAAAAAATATTAGATTCAGGATTAGAATATATTGAACATAATTTAATACCTCCTGGAGATGGAGGTGTAAGTATCGGTCAATTAATAGGAGGGTTGTTTAATCATATGAAAGATATCCAAGAGTAATAATCTAATGCATAAGTAATTTTTCAATTATATCAATAAAATTAATCCTGTTTAAAAATAAATAGAAAAGTAAAAAAATTTTAAATCATACATTAAAATAATTAAGAAAATTATATCTATCTTAAAAAAAATGGTACTTACAAAAAGAATTATTCCTTGTTTAGATGTTACTGAAGGACGTGTTGTAAAAGGAATAAAGTTTGTAGAAATAAAAGATGCTGGAGATGCTGTAGAATTAGGAAAATTTTATGATGAACAAGGTGCTGATGAACTTGTTTTTTTAGATATAACTGCTTCATCTGATAAACGAAAAATATTAATAGATTTAGTTGAAAGAACTAGTGAACAAATATTTATTCCTTTCACAGTTGGAGGAGGAATACGGACTGTTGAAGATATAAAAGAAATTTTAAGAGCAGGAGCAGATAAAGTATCATTAAATACTTCCGCTGTTAAAAATCCTAATATAATTACTGAAGCGGCTAAAATTTTTGGTTCTCAATGTATAGTAACTGCGATTGATGCTAAGAGAGTATATTTAAATTCTCCTGAAGAAGCATCAGATAAAATAACAATAAAATTGTCAGAAAGTGAACGATATTGCTGGTGGGAAGTATATATACATGGAGGAAGAACTCCAACGGGAAAAGATGCAATTCAATGGGGAATAGATGCGCAAAATTTAGGAAGTGGTGAAATTTTATTAACTTCAATGGATATGGATGGAGTAAAAGAAGGATATGATTTAGATCTTACAAAGGCTTTTAATGAAAAATTAAATGTTCCGATAATTGCATCAGGGGGTGCGGGGAATCCCCAACACATAATAGATGCTTTTAAAAAAGGAAGAGCAGATGCAGCTTTAGCTGCCTCAATATTTCATTATGGGGAATATTCGATTAATGAAGTAAAAAAATTATGCCAAAAAGAAGGTATTCCTATGAGGTTATAAATTATGACGTTTTATATTGCTATAATTGATTATGAAATGGGTAATCTGAAGAGTATTTATAAATTATTAGAATATTTAAATATTAATGCTATCATCTCTTCAGATCCTAAAGAAATATTAAATGCTAATGGGGTAATATTGCCAGGAGTAGGAGCATTTGGGGATGCTATGATGCAACTGAAAAAGAAAAATTTAATACAAGTAATAGAATCTCTAACGGAGGATAAAAAACCTATTTTTGGTATATGTTTAGGTCATCAATTACTTTTTTCACGTAGTGAAGAAATGGGTACATATCAAGGTCTGAATTTAATTAAAGGAAACGTGATTCCATTTAATTTAAAAAATGTTGAAAAAGTTCCTCAAATTGGTTGGAATTCCGTAAAATTTGAACAAATAGATCATTATCTTATAGAGGGAATTCCAAATAATTCATATTTTTATTTTGTACATAGTTTTTATGTATGTCCAAAGGATGAAGAAAATATTCTTGGAACAACCGAATATGGAACAACAAAATTCAGTTCGATTGTATTCAAGGATAATATAATAGGAACACAATTTCATCCAGAGAAATCAAGTAAATATGGTATAGAAATGTATCAAAATTTTATTAATTATTGTAAAAAATAATTGAAAGAATTATACAAACACAATGATCTATTTTACTAAACTAAATACTATATCTATTTTATTATTTGTATAACATTCGGTTATTTTTTATAACGAATTTTAAATATCTATTAACGATACTAAAATTTGTTATTTATTTATATTTTATTAAAAAAATTAATTCCGTGAAGTTTTGATTGAATTTTCTAATTCTGTTAGTTTTTCTACAGACTTTAAAGGATATATCCTATTTAAGCATGCTTTACATAGTCCTGATTTATGATTTATTGCTTTCTCTAAATTTTCAATTGTTTGATATAGTAATGAATCAGCATCAATAGTTTCTTTAATTTTTTCAATATACGCAATTTCTCCATATTGTTTTAGATATCTTCCAGCAATAAGTTCATCACAGGTTGGAAAATCTATTCCCATATAACATGCACTAATAACTGGAGGACAACTAATCCGTACATTTACAGATTTAGCTCCCGCGTCTTTAATGAGAGATATTATCTGCTTAGTAGTTGTGCCCCTAACTATTGAATCATCAATCAATATCACATCCTTTCCTTCAATAACACTACGAATAGGATTTAATTTTTCATGAACAGCAGTTTTTCTTTTTTTTTGACCTGGCATTATAAAAGTACGCCATACATATCGATTTTTCATTAACCCTTCAACATAAGGAATACTTGCTTCTTTTGAATATCCAACAGCAGAACTTCTTCCAGAGTCAGGAACAGGAACTACAATTGCATTTTCTTTAAATACTGGATCTCTTATAAGAGGATCTTGTAGAGCAAGGTTTTGCCCCATTCTATATCTTGCTTTAGCAACAGATATTCCATCAATTATAGAATCTGGTCGGGCAAAATATACATATTCAAATTGACATAGAGCTGATTTTTCAGAATAAATTTGCATTTCTGAATGAATATCTTTTTGATGACTGAGATGAATTATTTCTCCAGGTTTCACATCTCTTAAAAATTTAGCTCCAACAGCATCAAGGGCACAGGATTCTGAAGCAATAAAGTAAAGATTTCGTTTTTCTGTCTTTTTTTCACCAATACATAGAGGTTTGAATCCTAAGGGATCTCTTATAGCATAGATATCTCCTTTTGAAGTTAATATTATGAATGAATAAGATCCATCCAAAAATTTACTAGCTGTTTTTATTATTTCTGGCCAGCTTTCTGTACCCAATGAAATAGAGGCCATTAATTGAGCAATAACTTCTGTATCTGTATTTGTAATGAAAATTCTACCCATATCTTCCATTTTTTGTTTTATATCTTCGTAATTAGGAATAGTACCATTAAATGCAAAAGAAAATTCAATCTCATTATTTTTAAAGTGATATGGTTGGATATAATTTTGGGATGAAAATCCTTCAGAACCTGTTGTAGCATATCTATTGTGTCCTATTCCTATATTTCCCCAATATTGGGATAAAATTCTATCATGTAAAACTTTAGAAACTAAACCCTTTCTTTTAAATGTATTAATTTTCCCACCAGTCTTAAGAATAGAGATTCCTGTTGATTCTTGTCCTCTATGTTGCAATGCTATCAATCCGGTATAGAGGATCTGAGAAACAGAGAATCC
>CAZBEU010000366.1:0-8321 GCA_964491005.1 uncultured archaeon
ATTGTAACTGGTGGACCTTTTTTTATAGAAGATTATGAAAAAATAAATCCTGGTATTGAAAAAAAATGTAATAGATTATTAGAAGAGATTAAAAAGATAGAATGGCATGATAAAGAACTTTATTTTCTATATGAAAATCAAAATAAATCAGATAATCTAACTTTAAAAAAATTAGATAAAATTTCTGATTTAATAAAAAAACCAGTTAAAATAATTGAAATTAAATCATGGAATGACTTTAAAGAAGATTTAACCTAAAACTAATTTTAAATCCTCAATAAATTTAGTTATATGAGGTCTTTTTACATGAGGCATAATAACTGCTCTTATAAGATTAAAATCATCAAATTTTCCTAGCATCCAATTAAGATTTTTTAATTTTTGATCAATCTCGCATAAATTATAACCTTTTTCAGGTGTCATACCAACAACATTCATAACAGGATTCACAACTATCTTCATTCCTTCTACTTCATCAATTTTATCTACTAAATATTGTGTATTCTCCATGCATGTTTTAACTATATTAATAAATCCATTTCTTCCTAGATTTTTTAATATCGCCCAAAAACCAATAACAGTACCTCCAGTCCGAGTACCTACAATATGAAGATGTTTAAAATTACCCCCTGCTAAATAAGGGATTTCAAATCCAGTTCTTTGCAATATCTTTTCATTTCTTATGAATATTCCTCCTGAAGGGATTATACCCATTCCCATTTTATGAGGATCTGCTGTTATTGAATCAACTTCATTTACAGAAAAATCCCATTTAGGATATGAATATCCTAAATCATCTAAAAAAGGAAGTACAAAACCACCAAAAGCGGCATCTACATGAAAGAAAATATTTTTATCCTTTATTAAATCTCCAATTGCTTCTATAGGATCAACCAATCCTAAAGAAGTTGTCCCTGCAATTCCAATAACCCCACAAGTATTTTCATTTATTAGTGATTCAAAATGTTCTAAATCTAATTGAAAATTTTTATTCAATCTTGCTTTTCTTAATCTTATATTCATTAAATCAGCAGCTTTATCAAAAGATATATGCGCTGTTATTGGAAGTACGATTTCAGGATTTTTTATGTCTGGTCTTAATTTTTTTGCAATTCTAACTGCAATAAGATTTGATTCGGACCCTCCTGTTGTAAATGACCCTATTATATCTTTACCCTTAAATAAAGCTCCTATTTCAGATACTAATTCTTTTTCTAATTCAGCTGTTCCTGGGAAGAGTCCAGGATCACCTAAATTTTTATTTAAATATTTATAATAAATTTCTTTACCAAAATCAAAAGCATTGGTACACATTGACCCTAATATCGATCCAGAATCATATTCAAAATCATCTGATAATTTTTTTTCCAATATATTTATTATTTCTTTCTTACTTATTCCTTTTTTTAACATTTCTGGAGTTCTATAATATTAAATATTTTGTAATTTTTATGTAGATTAGAAGATAATCTAATTTAAATAAAATTATAAGAAAATGATTAAAACTTATTATCTCATCTATTATATTAAAAGATTGCCTTCTTAAATATTATATTTTAATTTATTTTAAAATTATATTTTAATCCTCGGGATTTATTCAAACCTATAGTTATCTCTTCTATCAAATTTTTCAATCGATTTAAGGATCTCTTGATTCAAATCTACCTTATAATGATTTGCTATACAAATTAGAGCATATAATGTATCTGCTAATTCTGATGCAATATTATCCTTTAGGTCAGAATTCTTTTTTGGTTTAAAACCTTCTTTTGAGTTTATTTCTCTGCTTAATTCTCCTAATTCCTCTATCAATGCTGCTAACATTGCTAAAGGATGCCAATAACCTCCATGTTTGTTTATCCAAAGATCAACACTTTTTTGAATATCAGATAATGTATTATTTTTATTCATAATTCAAACTAAATATAATTTACATATATTTTTAAACAATTAAACAAGAAATAAAAAAATAATAAATAGTATCTTACCAGAGATATACTCCCAACGGAAGAATTGTAAAAAGACCTAATAAGAATTGCCCTAATAACCAATCATTTACTAATTGTTTCTTTTTTTCTCTGTTATTTTTAATATTCCAAACAATTCCAAATGAAAATGCTGAAGCTGTCCCAGTAAAAGCAAGATATGTAAGACTATAAACATCTGATTGGATATCTATATATGGTACATCTAAAATAGAATCAAAAATCAACCAAACACCTAAATAACCAATTATGGCTAATAAATATAACCAACCCATAAAAGTAATACTTCTTTCTAATCTTATATCTGTTTCATATGAACCAGAAACATCTTGTAAATTCTTCTTTTTATATTTTGACATATGAGATCTTGTTTGTATTGATCAATATAACTTTAAATGTATTATCATTCTTAATCTTTTTTTTTATCAGAAAAATTTATCTATTCTTAAGTTGAACGATCGCTTTTGCAATATCACCATCACAATCTCTTAATACGGCTTCAGCTTCATCTTTTCCTACATTTGCTTGAGCTGCCACTAACATAATATCATCTTCTGTGATTCTTGGTCTCGCTTCTTCATTATCTATAATTTCATTGGATTCTTCTTTAATTATCTCTAAATTTTGATTAATATTTACCTCACCAGGAGAAAATTCTTCAGATTCTCCAATAATCTGAAAGATTGATTGCCCCATCTGTTCCATTTGAATTACTTCAGGTTGATTAATTACTATTGTTTTATTAGGTCCCTCGATAATAACTCTAGTTGCTTCTATTTGATCCATATCAATTCCTTGTTGTTGCATCTTTCTTCGCATTGCTCTTGAACCATATTGTTGTCCTGGTTTTTTCTTAACAGGAGTTGGTCTTTTTGGTTTATTATTCTGTTTTTTTTGCATTTCTTTTGGTAATTTCATATTATCACACTTTATTTTTTTTTAGGTTTAACATTTAAGTATCTTTTATTCCTTTCCTTACATCAATAGCAATTCCTCTTTTAAAATTCTTTATAGAATTAATAGGTAACTTCACTCTTCCTAATGCTAATAAATCTCCTTTTTCATTTACAATAATTACTTCATCTTGAGGTCTTAAACTTTCATCGATATCTAACACATGTTTACAAAAAACATTTCTTCCTTTCTTTATAAATTCTGATACATCATTTTCTACTATAGCTCTTAGTCTAGGATAAGATGCTTTCTCAAGAATTTTTTGAGCTGAAAGAACTGCTAAGCTAAAAAATCCGTTTGTTGGTCTAAGAGATAATAATAATTCTTTACCAAGATAGATATATCGAATCTTATCAGTATTTTTTGATCGTTTAATAGTAATATTTTTTTCATCCTCAAATAAAATATCTGTAATTTCTGGAGAAAATTGATAATCAGAAATTGCTTTGATTTTTCTAAATGCTAATAATTGTTCTACATCCATTCTTATGAAAAATTAAATATAATAATTAATAAAATAAATTATTGAATAAAAAATGTTCAATTTTAAAATTAGGAATATAGTCTTGATTCAATACATTTATTTTTTACTTTATTCATAACTTTATCAATTGCATTGAGGAAATCTTCATCCTTTATTATATCAGAATCTCTTCTGATAGCAAACATACCTGCCTCAGTACATATGGCTTTTATATCCGCTCCTGTTGTTCCTTCTGTAGTTTTAATATATTTACTAAGATTATCTCTATTTTCAATATTTAATTTCCTTGTATGAATTTTAAAAATAGATTCTCTTTCAATTTCATTTGGTATTTGAAATTCTATCATCCGATCGAATCTTCCAGGACGTAATAAAGCAGGATCTAAGATATCAACTCTATTTGTAGCACCAATAATCTTTACATCTCCTCTAGATTCAAAACCATCAAGTTCACTTAGTAATTGCATGAGTGTTCTTTGAACCTCTCTATCTCCAGAAGTTGCAATTTTTAATCTTTGAGATCCAATAGCATCTAATTCATCGATAAATAAGATAGTTGGTGCTTTTTCTTTTGCCAAATTAAAAATCTCTCTTACTAAACGTGCTCCTTCTCCAATAAATTTTTGTACCAATTCAGATCCAATTATTCTAATAAATGATGCTTCTGTTTCATGAGCAACTGCTTTTGCTACTAATGTTTTTCCTGTCCCAGGAACGCCATGCAATAAAACACCTTTAGGAGGATCTATACCAATTTTAGCAAATAATTCTGGTTTTTTTAAAGGTAATTCTACAGTTTCTCTAACTTCTAATAATTGTTCTTCAAGTCCACCGATATCATTATAAGTTACATCTGGAATTCCATCTATCACTTCCATACCTTTTACAAATGGATCTAATTTTGTTGGTAAAATTTCCATTATTGCAAATGTTCTCTGATTAAGAGCAACCCTCATACCTGAATATAATTTATCATTCTTTACCTTTCGACTAGCATTTACTACAAAACTTGGTCCTGTTGAGCTTTTAACTATTGCTCTTCCTTTATTCTCATCTAAAATATCTATTACGGTAGCAGATACTAATGGAGGCTCTCTTAAACGATCGATTTCGTTTCTTAAACTATGTAATTCCTGTTCTAATCTTAATCTTTCAGCATCTAATAATTGCTTCTCTGTTTCTAAATTTCGAAGTCTTTTTTCCAGATGCCTCGTATAAGTGATTAGATACTCTCCATCTTTTGTTTCTTTTTCCTTTTTTTTGATCTTTGTTGTTGTCAAATAGAATTTACCATATTTATTTTTTATTTTTTCTCTTATTTTATTAAAGATCCTCTACAAATTTATATTTATTTATATCTCCTTTTGTGTTTAAAAAAGGAGAGCTATAAAAAATTTTTACTTTATATTATATCAACTGTTCATTAAAAAAACTTATAATTTCCTATATAAATCAAAAATTCTTACATACTCTTCTATTTTAAATCGCTATTTTTTTCACTAAAAGGTAGTTGATGAAAACAATGTTGGGAACACTCTGTGAGTTCAAGAAATATATTGTTAGACATGTAAGTCAAAATGACAAATTATATTACCTTATATCAATTATATCCGTTTGAGAGAATGGACAAAAAAAGAAAAGGGCTGATCTTTTTAATTAAAGAAAATTTTCCTAAAAGGAGGTGTTTTCTTGAGTAATTATGATAAATTATAAGAGTTACGAATATAATATTTATATAAACAAAATAAAAATTGAAAATCATGTCTCATGATAAAAAACATGATTTAGATAAAGAATGCCCAATATGTGGAGGAATTATTTGGGGTAGAGGATATCCTACTCTGATCGAGGGAGCTAAAATTGATGTTTGTCAAAATTGTGCTCAACATGGGAAAAAAATCTATTCTCCTCAAAAAAAAACCTTTAATAAGATCACTTATTCAAATCAAAAGAAAACACCCTCTAAAAAATTTCAAAGGTTATCAAAAAAGACAATAAAACCCGAATTAGAGATTGTTGATGATTATTTCGAAAAAATCCATAAAATAAGACAAAAAAATAAACTAACTCAAGAGCAATTTGCTCAAACTATTCATGAAAAAGAATCATTGATTAAAAGAATTGAAGCTAATAAAGTAGTTCCCTCTTTAGAATTAGCAAAAAAAATTGAAAATGAATATCAAATCAAATTGATACATCAAGCTGATGTTGCAGATGTAAAAACAGACAAATATATGAAAAAAAACAAGGGTTCTACTCTTGGAGATCTTGCGTTTATAAAAAAGAAAAAAGAATAAATAGTTGCTAATCAATAGATAATTTTGTTTTTTTATTTTGTACTATTTTTTCCTTTAAGAACTCTTTTATATCTTGATTTTCCTGAGCTACTAATTTGCCTCCACATTCTGGACAACGAAAATTTAACTCAAATGCTTCACTGAAAGGATATTTTGTATTATTATCATCGCATTCTTCACAAGCAAAAAAATAATTTTCTCTTTCATATTCTAATCTATCTCTTAGTTTTTGTCTTAAGAGATTTTTTTTTTCCAATAAGATTTCCTCAATAAGATCAAATTCATGCCACCAGAAATAAATAAACCAACCTGTTGATTTATCTCGTATCCGTCGAAATTGTGCTAATTTTTCTGAATATAATTTATATAAGGTCTTGCGAACAGTATTTAACTTCAAAATTTCTTCATCATTTGGCTCAAAATCTTTTTTGCCTTTAATTCTTTCTTTTATATTTTCAGTAATATCCTCATCAGTAATATCTTCATCTTCTGAATTTAATAATTCTTTTCCTACTTCTATTGCAATTTCTCCCCCTATGATATATAAAAAAGATTGCAATAAAGGATCAAGTTCAGTCATATTTGGTTTACTCATATAAAGTGATATTTCATGTTAAAACTTTAATATATTATACTACAATAGAATATTGTTTTTCATAAGATTCATTATCAATTTTTACCGTTCGAGTTAGTTTGCCTTTTCTTATTGCCATAATTCTCAGCATCATAGAATTCTTTTCATTTTTTGGTAATTCAAGATCTTCAATTCTATAATTATTTAATATAGTGATTTTTTTCCAATTTTCATTTAATTCCGATTTAAAATCCCCTATTAGATTCTCAATAACTTTTTCAAGATTATTTTTAGTATTTGGAATGTCTCCTTTACAAAAACCTGTTCTTTGACTTATATCATCTTCTTCAGGTTTCTTTTTTGAGGGTTGAGGCAATCTTTTATTAGTCGTAACTTTACTTGATTTATCTGCAGCAACACATGATAATAATAAGTATCCAGATTCTCTAATTATTTCTATTGCTTTTAATAATATTGTTTTATCTACTTCTCCTTTTATATCTGCTTTATAATTTTTTGTTTTTCCTGTTGATGCTTTTAATTTCCAATCGAGACCTATTTCCTTAAGTGTATCATTAATGTCTTTTCCTGTAAAAAGCAGCCCCGTTACTGAAATATTGTCGCCAGGTATTGCTTCTAAAACAAACTCTTGTACAATATCTTCATATTCTAATGATGCTTTGAATGAAATCTTGGATGATGTTCTACGAATCTCAATTGCGGGTCCAATAAATATTCCTTTTGAAAAACGATAAAAATGACGATGAACATCCATATGTTCTTTAGCAGGATTTTTTAATGTAGGATTTTCTATAATTTGGTTTAAAAAATGCATATTTATCAATTCTTTGCTATATTCAATATTCTATACTGCTAGTATATTAGATCAAGAACACATAACTTTAAACTTTTATTGTAATTATTCATTGCTTTTTCTAGCTAATACCCTAAATTAGAATCGTGATGAGATAGTAGAAGAATTACTCAAGAATTATCTTTTTATATATAAGTGCCTAGATCTGATCCAATATTTAACAATAGATAGATTATGATTTTTTTTTATTATAATTATAAATCCATTAGTAAATTTAAAATTTAAAAATACATTAATATTGCTGTAAATAATAACTTTAGATTTAGATTGGTTTTTCACATGTTAAGTCAAATTACAGATCCTTTACTATGGAGTTTAGCTTGGTTATTCATTATTGTCGGTATAATTGTATTTATCTTACTACTTGTATATGTAAAATATGGAAGAGAGTTATCTATTAAATATTCTCTAATATTCATTTTAATAGCTTCTGTACTTTTAGCATTTTCAATTCATTTCTTTCTACTTAGCTTTGGGATATAATCTATTAAATATTACTTTTTCTTCTATTTTTCAAAATATAATTTTTAATGTTAAGGTTTAAAAAAAATGTAATCTGTAACTTTATAATTATATCTTAAAAATAATTAAAGGTTGAAAAATATAAAATGTTACTTCAAGGTGAAGGTGATACATTATTATACGTTCTTGGTTTAATTATAGCTATAATAATTATTGCACTAGTTATATATATTGTTACAGCGATAATTGAATCAAAACACAAGGCCAGTGATAAGGTAATAATGATATTTCTTTTAGCAATTATAATCGTTATTCTATTACCAATTCTTTTAAATGCAATAGGAACCGTTCTAGATGCAATAGGAAGTCCAATAGCAGAAATTAGAGACACTCCAAATTATTTAATGCAACTAGTGATAATATTTGGATTTTTATTGATTCTTGTTTGTACCAAATACTTAATTGATCTTGACTGGAGTTCTGCATTATGGATTTCATTACTGGCAATATTTATTTTGTATATTATATTTACGCTAGTACCTGAACTATATACCTTTATTTGGAGCTTTTTTGGAACGCCTCCAATATAAATTTATATAAATAAGGTATTAATGTCTTTTTTTTTATTTTTTTCTATTGATAAAATATAGATTATGATTTGGGAAAAATTAAGAAAGTAAAATAAAATAAG
>CAZBEU010000367.1:0-1678 GCA_964491005.1 uncultured archaeon
GTGTTTTATGTGGTAAATATAGATAATATAATTGATTTATTTAAAAAATCAAAAGTACCAGAAAATATAATCAATCGAGGTAAAATTGGTTTAGATCGTTTTTTAACCCCAATAAAAGTTCTTTTGGAACAGAAATGTGTACCAGAAGAACCTTGGAATGATGAACAGATTAAATTTTTTTTTAAAATATTATCTCAAATGGATATAGATAAAGACACTAGAATAGCTCATGTAGGGGAAAGAGAAGCCAGAATCGTTTCAAAAATGCAATTAGAGATCTCAGGGGGTTTTTGCCACGGTATAGGGAGAAGTGGTTTTTTAACAGCGCCTCAACCGAAAGCTCCTGGAAGTTCAATAATGTATGAAATTGCGAATTATCTTGCAAAAGATGCGATGAAAAAATTTGGTTTACCAAATATTAAAGCAGCAATAATAGTTCCTATAGCAACAGGAATGTCGCTTTCTCTAACGTTATCTGCATTAAAACCAAAAATAAAGGATAATATTGTATTAGAAAAAAAAAAAATTCTTATTCCCCAACTTGATCATAATTCTATCCTAAAATCTATAAAATTTCTTGATCTTATTCCTAAAATAATTGAGGGTAAGATATTTGGAGATGCTGTTCGAATTACAATTGAAGATATAGAAAAGGAATATGATCAAAATTGTTTTGGAATAATATCCTTTACTAGTTTTTTTCCCCCCAGAGAATCAGACGATCTTAAAGAAATAAGTAAATTTGCCAAAAAAAAAGATCTTGTTCATATAATTATAAATGCATACGGTGTCCAAAGTCCTTTTTGGATGAAATTAATACGTTCTGCTATTGATGCAGGAAGAGTTGATGCTATCATTCAATCAACAGATAAAAATTTCCTTACACCTATTGGTGGATCATTAATCGTATCTCCAATAAAACAAAATATAGAAAAAATCAGTAAAACATATCCAGGGAGAGCATCAGCTTCTCCTATTGTCAATTTTATAATATCAATATTAAGATTAGGTTCTCGAGGTTATTACATGCTTATCAATGAACAAAAAGAAAATTATATACTTTTAAAAGACGAATTAAATATTTTTGCTAATCAAATAAATGAAAGAATATTGGAAGTTTCGAATCCAATAGCTATTGCTTTAAGTTTGAGTAATTTTAATAGAAATAAATTACGTGATTTAGGAGGTGCTTTATATAATCTTGGAGTTACTGGTCCTAGAGTTTTTAATCCAGAGGAAGAACAATTTGGTACTTGTACTAAAAAAGTCTATCATACACCATATATTGTTATGAATGCAGCTATTGGAGCGAAAAAAGAAGAAATTATTAAAGCAGTAAAGAGATTGAAAAAAGCATATATTCAAATAATGAAAAAATAGTAAATTAAAATATAAAGATTTAAAACGATGATAATTATATTTTATTAAGAAAGTAAGTATTTATTTTATCATCAAATTCTATAAATAATAAAAAAAAAGTATGATCTTTTATGGAAAATCGACTTTTGGAACAATTTAATAATGTTATCTCATTTGAATGGTTAAAAGAAGAAATTAATGAATCCTTTGATCCATTAAAACCCCGAGAATTATTTGAGTTAGTATATCATACATTAAATAATATTAGTACTAGATGTATCTGGATAAAACTAAATCAAGATTTTAAAGAAGGATCAAA
>CAZBEU010000368.1:0-9439 GCA_964491005.1 uncultured archaeon
CCTTTTCTTTTAATATTTTAAGTGCATCTATTGTCCCTTCTAATAGAACAAAATCGTCTGGATTAGATAGATAATTGACTTCTTTATTAATTACTCCGTCTCTATCTAAAAAAATCGCATTCTGCTTATCTTTCATTAGACATCAAATTTTTAGTAGATTTATTACATGGTTTGGATCTTTTGCTCTCAATATTGTACTTGAACTACTTATAATATCAACTTTATCTAATAATTTATTATTTTCTAAGTTAATTCCACCATCTACATCGATTTTAAAATTAAATTTATTTTTATATCTCGATAGTTCGTTAATTTTATTGATTGTATCCGGTATAAATTTTTGGCCAGACCAACCAGGATTCACACCCATGAGAAGAACAAAGTTTATATCATTTAAAAAAGGAACAACTTCAGATATAGGAGTTGAAGGATTGAGAACAATCCCAACTTCTTTGTTGTACTTTTTTACTTCATGTATAACTTTTTTTGTTGCATCTTCAGCTTCGATATGAAAAAAGAAAGCATCTAAAAATTGAATTATTTTTTTAATATAATTTAAAGGATCTATAACCATTAAATGTGCAATAATTGGAATTTTAAAATTAGTTTTTAAGATTTTAAAAAGCTCTAGATACAACATAGTATTATTTACAAAAATACCATCCATTACATCTACATGAATATAATCTAAATTTTTTAAATTCTTTACTTGATCTATATTAGTATTCTCTAATGCATGGAGAGCTACAGCTACTTTCTTCATATTAAACTTTAACCTTAACTAAATAACTCTTTTTCTACTAAATAACAAATTATATGACCTACAGTAATATGACCTTCTTGTATTCGAGGAGTATCCATAGAAGAAATTTTCAAGCAATAATCTGTGATTTTTTCTATATTATTTTCTTTCTTTCCAGTAAATCCAATAGTAATTGCCCCCTTATTTTTAGCTTTTTCAAGACCTTTTATAACATTTGGGGAATTTCCAGAAGTACTAATACCAATAACAATATCTCCTTTATTTACAAGTGAAGATACTTGTCTTTCAAATATCTTTTCATAACCAAAATCATTTGCAGTAGCAGTTATAATTGATGTATTTGTAGTTAAAGCTAAAGCAGGTAAAGAATCTCTATCTAAATAAAATTTTCCAACAAATTCAGTGGCAATATGTTGTGCATCAGCAGCACTTCCACCATTTCCAAATATAACAACTTTATTTTTTTTTTTATAAGCTTCTATAATCTTATTTGAAATATCAAGGATTAATTGTACTTGATTTTTTAACTCTTCTTTAATTTTTATAGATTCATCTAATATAGAAATTATTTCATTTTGCATAAAATCTTATTCTCAGAAAAATTATTTAAAATTGATTTAAATAAATAAGGGTACAAAAAAAAGATAACTCCTTTTTTTATTTAGTTTTAGACGAATTATCAATCTTCCATACTTCTATTCCATTAGGATTGAAATGAAAATTTATAATTTTTCCACCTATTTTTTCGAGCTGTTTGATTACTTGATATTTATGATTTGGATCAGAAAATAACAATAGATGCCCACCGCCTCCAGCACCTAGAAGTTTTCCTCCAATAACACCAAATCTTCTTGAGGTTATATAGAAGTTCTCAATCATTTTATTTGAAATTTTACTACTTAAACTTTTTTTTACTAACCATCCTTCATGTAATAATTTACCAAAATGTTGAATTTTGCTTAGTTCATTTGATTCAATTATATCTTTCATAGAAGTTGCTATTTTCTTCAAATCATCCATTGATTCTAGAAATGATTTTTTTTCTATATTATATCCTTCTAAAACTTCATCTTGAATATCTGAAGAAAAGTGTGATCCCCCCACATAACATAAAAGCATACAATATTGGAGTTCATTAATCATTTTAATAGATGTTTTTATAGGTTTTACATTTACATCATTTGAAAATTCAATAAAATTAAAACCACCATAAGAAGCTGCAAATTGATCTTGATATCCACCTTTTTGATTCAATTCAATTCTCTCTATATCACATGCCTTTTGTGCAATATCATATTTATCATATCCAAAATTATAAAATTCATTAAAGGCACCAATTAGAGCTACAGCAAGTGAAGATGATCCTCCCATACCTGATCCAGGAGGTAGTTCTGAATAAATTGTTATATCAAACCCCTTATTTATTTCTAAAAAATTTACTACACCTTTAATTACTTCAAATTTAGATGTATAATCCTTATCTCCAATTTTAAAATTATATTTTTCATTTAAATTCATTGCATTGATATAAATATAATTATCATCTCTTTCCTTGATTGATACATATATGTGTCTATCAATTGCTGTACTTATTACACAACCACCATGTTCTAAACAATAAGGAGGCATATCAGTACCACCACCACCAAAACTAACTCGAAAAGGAGCTTTTGCGCGAATAATCATAATAATTTTTTTTCTAATATTATCAAATTTTATTTATATAATTAATTGGCAATTATAAATTTTCAAAATTTCATTCACCAAATATCATAAAATTAATGATATAAAACTTATTATATCATTTGAATAAAAAAATTATACAATCAGAAAGAATTATTTTATGACGAAAGTAATAATAACAGGTTCTGAAGGATTTTTAGGTTCACATTTAGTTGATTTTTTATTAGAAAAAGGATATTTTATTTTTGCTTTTAAAAAACCTGATAGTTCAATACATAATTTATCTCATTATTTAAATAATTATAATAAAAATACAAATATAGAAAGAATTTGTTTTATAAATAATAAAATTGAAATCCCAAGTATTGAAAAGCATTTAAAAATTCTAGATGTAGATATAAATAATTCAGAATTAGTTAATGATTTGATTTTTGAAATAAAACCTGATTTAATATATCATTTTGCAGCTCAACCTTATGTTATTCCTTCTTGGAATGATCCTATAACAACTATACAAACAAATATAATAGGAACAATTAATATTTTCGAACCTTTAAAAAAACACAATATTAAATGTCGAGTTATAGTGGCAGGTTCAAGTGCAGTTTATGGAACAACAACTGATAAAATAAAAAGATCACTAAGAGAATTAGATCCATTAGAAGCGATCCATCCTTATGGTATTAGTAAACTTGCTACAGAACTTCTTGCAAGACAATATTATCTGAATTTTAATATTGATATTATAAATCTGAGATTTTTTAATCAAACGGGACCCAGAAAAACAGATGATGCTTGTTCTGATTTTATACAAAAAATAGCGCAAATTGAATTAGGGTTGATTTCTCCAATTGTTGAAGTTGGAAATTTAGAAACATATAGAGATATAATGGGTATAAAAGATTCAATTCAAGCTATTTGGTTATGTACAGAAAAGGGTAGATCTGGAGAAACATATAATGTGTGTTCAAATAGGAAAATATACATTAGAGAAGTATTAGATATATGTTTAAGTTTTTCATCAAAAAAGATTCAAATAATTGAGAATAAACCAGAAAAACTGAGAAAAACTGATGAAGAAATTATTTTAGGAGATAATACAAAGATTGTTTCAGAATTACAATTTAAAATCCAACAATCTATTAGGGAATTTCTCAAAGAATCTTTTGATTATTGGTTAAATTATTATAAAAGTAAAGAAAATTAATAGATTATCTTTTTAATTTTTGTTATATGTAAAAGAAATTGTTCTAATATTGTTAGTCTTCAATTCAGAATTACAATGGGGACATTTTATATTAGATTCCTTTTCTAATTTTTTTAAAATATTGTCTTTTAATGAAGCAGAACAATCTTTATTGCCACATAATTTTAATTCTTCGTATATTTGTGTTTTATTATTTTTAATATTTGTATTATCGACAAGAAAATCATTTGCAGATACTTTATCAGATATAAAATCTTTCGAATTTTCAATAAACTTAACCAAATAAGGAGCATTTGCTCCAATTCTAAGTGATATTTTCTCTCCCGCTTGAAATTTATTTATTTTTCTTGAAAATTGAATATTTCTAATAAGATCACTAATAACTCTCTCAGTTAAAATATCCTCATCAACTGTTTTATCCAAATAAATTATCCCATATTTTGAATCTGTTTTCACATAATCTTCATTAGATTTAAATGATTTTGTAATCTCTAACTCTTTTACGTTAACAGTTTTTTTAAAAATTAACTGGAATTCTTCTTCAGGTAATTTTTCTTCAGTTACAATAACAATCTTTTTGTTTGGCCATCTTAATCTAATCCGATATTCGTCTTTTAAAGCTCTTGCTTCTTCAATTAATTCTTGAATGAAAATCATTTGATTTTCTATATCCTCATCTATTAATTTTTCTTCTACTTTGGGCCAATTCTGCAAGTGAATACTGGGTGTTTCATCCAAATTCATTGATTTCATATTGAGTTTAAACATTTTATGATATATTTCTTCAGTCAACATAGGGTTAATCGGAGCCAATAACAATAGAACTTTAAAAAGAACTTCATAAAGTAATGATAGAACAGGATATTTCTCTGAATCATCAGCATATACTTCGATTTTATCTCGAATTAAAACTACATACCATCGACTAAGATCATTCACAATAAAATCCCTCAAAGTTTCGGTTATAGATGGAAGTATATATGTATCTGATAAATTTGTAATTTTCTTAATAGTTGTATTTAATCTTGAAAGAAGCCATTTATCGGTTTTATCCATTTTCTTAATATCATACTTATGTTTGGAAGGATTAAAATTAGCTAATCTACATTTTTCATTTGCATATACAAATAGATTCCAAATTGTATTTATTACTCTATAAGTATCTGCATATTCTTTTGCACTAAAATTTAGATCTCTACCTGGTTGAGTTGCGCCAATACAATAAAATCTAAAAGTTTCAATCCCTTTAATTTTAGAATATGATTTTTTTTTCTGTAAATCTTTTAAAGAACCATTTATTAAATCCTCAGGTTCAATAAAATTACCAAGAGATTTACTCATTTTTTCACCTTCTCTCATTACCCATCCATGCATATAGCATGCATCATAATTCTTACGTTTAGAAGACACCATAGCACTACATAAAAGACTATTAAACCATCCTCTTATTTGATCTTTTCCTTCTATTATAAAATCAGCAGGTATCCATGTATCATAATGACTTTCACCATCATATACTTCTTGAGCTGCCCAAACTACAGAACCAGAATCTAACCATACATCAAGAATATCTGGAATTCGAGTTTTTGTACCCTTTTGACATTTTTCACATTTCCATGTTACTTTATCAATCCAAGGGCGATGCAAATCTTCAGGACATTCTCCAGCTATTTTTTTTAGTTCTTTAGCCGATCCAATCACAGTTATATCTCCACATTTTTTGTCATTACAAATCCAAACACTTAAAGGAATGCCCCAGAAGCGTTGGCGAGAGATACACCAATCTTTTATAGAAGATAACCAACTTTTAAACCATTTCATTCCAGCCCATTCTGGAACCCAATATATTTTTTCATTTTGTTCTAATAATTCCTCACTTATAGACTCTGTTTTAAAAAACCATTGTTTTGTAGCTCTATAGACTAATTTTGATTTACATCTCCAACAATGGGCATATTCATGTTCAACTATATCTGTGTCAATTAAAGTCCCCTTATCTCTGAGAATCTCTATTATCTCCTTATTCACATCAAACACAAATTGATTTTTAAATTTACCTGCTTTTTCATTGTAAAGACCATCAATTTCAACAGGATTAAAAATCGGTAATCCATTTTTTACACCTACTTCAAAATCTTCTGGCCCATGTCCCGGAGCAGTATGGACTAAACCAACACCTTCACCTGCAGAGACATATTCCTCGGATAAAAGAATTGAATGCATCTTTTCACTCTTTTTAGCAAGTTCTTTTTGATAAGGAACTTCATCTAGTAAGGGATGAATATATTTCATACCTTCTAAGTCTTCTCCAATATAATCTTGATCGATCTTATACTTATAACCCAATTGACCAGAAATAAAGAATGTAATAGAATTTTTAGATAAAATCCAATATTCATCTAAATCCTTAATATATACTTTAGCATATTCTGCTATTGGATTAACCATTATTGCTGAATTTGCTACTAACGTCCAAGGTGTAGTTGTCCAAATAATAAAAAATGTTTTTTCATCTTCTGCTGATTTAAATTTAACAAAGATACTTGTGTCTTTTACATTTAAATATTCATGTTCATGTTTTGCCAAAGCTGTTGCACAACGAGGACAACAATTTAATGGTCGATAGAATTGATATAATAAATCATTTTCCCATGCTCGTTTTAAAGTCCACCATATTCCTTCAATATAACTATTTTTTAATGTAATGTATGGATTTTCCCAATTCCAAAAATATGAACCAAGTCTTTTAAATTGTTCATTCATAATTTTAAGATTTTTTTGAGCAAATTCTTTACAGTTAGTAATAAAATTATCAACGCCATATTCCAAAATCTCTTGTTTATTTTTTATTTTGAGTTCTTTTTCCATTTGAACTTCAATTGGTAGACCATGGGTATCATAACCAGGTGTATCAGTGACTTTAAACCCTTGCATTCTTTTATACCTGATAAGATAATCTTTCAGAATTTTATTCCATGCGGTACCTAAATGAATTGATCCTGTTGTATATGGAGGACCATCAATAAAGCGCCATATTTTATCTGGATTTTCTTTTGCTTTTATCATTGAATAAATATCTTCATTTCCCCAAAATTCTAAGATATTTTCTTCTAATTTTAATAAATCTAGGTTTTTACTTAGTGGTTCCAAGATAACATCAATCTAAAATTAATAATTGTTTTAGATAGTAAGGAAAAATTAAAAAATTTAATCAAAAATCTCAACGGAAGTAATTATTAGCCTTTATTTTTAGGATTTTTTTTAATTATCTTTTATAAATTAATAATAGGAAGGAGGTGGTGATTTTAAACAAAAACCACATTTTCCAAATGATTTTATCGTCTGTTCCCAACAATGTTTATGATAAGGGCGTTCACAATATGGACATTCAATATAACATGAATCCCCTTCAGTTTCAGCAATTTTAATACTACATGAAGGACATTCTATTTTATGACATATAACACATGCAACAACAGAAACCTCAAATATTTTTTTGGAAATTAGATTAAATAGATCAACCAAATAATGATTTGGACTCCAATCATTATAAAAATCCTTAAAAGAACCATTCAAATCATTTTTTATTTTTTCATGAGTTTCCAAATCGAATTCATTAACAACAATTATTTTCGGTATCATCAACGGATATTCTTTGGGGAGTTCAATTTTAAATTCAAAAGTTAGATCTTCTGATTTCATCTTTCCTTTCATATCGACATAGATTGTATTGCTAAGCACATCATAGTTAATATTTTCATAGTGTTCTCTTAGCAAATCAATCTCAAAATTAATACGAGAATGTTTATCAATTAACCATGATATCTCTCTTAAAACACTAATTGTTTCAGATGTATTCTCAACCCAATTCTCAACTGAATCCAATTCATTGAGAGGTTTCCAAATAATATCCTGTAATTCTTGGTCTAATTCAATAATAGGTAATTTAGGAAATGGTTCTAGATCAATTTTCAGAAAATATTCCTTAAACCCATATGTTAATAGTTTTACTTGTAATTTACTTATACTTCCATAAATCATTTTATATTGGTATTCTTGAGCTATTATATTGACTTCTGCTTCAATCTTTTTAAGTGAATATAATTTTTTCTCCAACTCATGAAGTATATCAATTATGTGAGGTGGATTTTTCTTTTTCCAATTTTTTAACGTATCCAATGTTTGATTTGGATCTTGAAAAAGGGATTTTATTTCATTTGGAAGTATTAGATTAGGTTTATTAGGATAATTTGAAAAATTAATATTTATTAAAAATGTTTTTGTTAAAGTAATTGTAAGATAAACAACAATATTGGCAATTCCTTCTTCTTTGTGGTCAAAAGCAAATTCTTGCTGGATTAATCCTAATTCTGTATTAATCTTCAATGAATCTATATCCGAATCAGCAAATAAATCTTCAGAGTTAGTAATAATATTATTGGGTTTATTATTATTTTCAATTTCAAGATTGGGAGTTTCTTGTATGATCTCTTCTTGATTATCAATATAGAAGTCATTGTTTGTATAGGAAGGGGTTATATATTGTTCTGACTCAAAATCAGAAGGATATAAATCCATGTTAGGTGTGATATATGTATCTTGTTCAAGATTATCAGATTCAGCGTGAAAAGTACTAAGTTTTTGCTCTATTTTTGACTTTAATTCATCAATAATTTCAATAACTTTCATGTTTTCATACCAGTTAAGTATTGTATTTAAAGCGATATCACCAAGTAAGAGACGAATTTTTTCATGAAATATAAATTCAGGAGGATTAATTGGAAAATCAGAACCAAATTTTATTTCAAGTTCATATTGATCGTTTCCTGATTTGTATACATAACCATATAAATGAGATATATCTCCAGAGACCATCCAAAAGGAATACTTTGAAGCAATTAACTGTGCTTCTTTTAGAATTCTTTGTTTATCCATATAATCAGCTTTTTTCTAATTAATAATTCTTTATAGATAGAATACTAACAGAATATTAAAAATATTTTCCAATAAAAATAAAATTTTAACAATAATTCTTTCATGTATATTTTAATTATTTTTAAAATTATCAATACATAAATCCTTTGAATAAAAATATAGGTAAAAAATATATTATTTCCTCTATTAACAAATTAAAATAAGATAAAACACTCTATAAAAGGTAATTATAAATAATCAATCGTTATGAAATGCTTTAGGGGTATATTTTGAAAATTGAAGTTATAATCTCAACAAAAAATCTTAGAAATATTGAAAAACTGAATAATTATTTGAAATGTTTTAATGAAGGAGAATTATCCATAATAAACCAATCAAAGGATAATGATAACAATGAAATATTACAAAATAAAATAAAAATACATACTTTTAATGAATTAGGGCTCTCTATTAGTCGAAATAGAGCAATTGATTTAGCAAAAGGAGATATATGCTTATTGGCAGATGATGATGTATACTATACTAATAATGTAATAGATCTTATCAAGAAAGCTTTTATAAAATTTCCTAATGTGGATATTATTACTTTTCAAATAAAAAAACCAAATGGTAGTTTCTATAAAAATTATCCAGAAAATCCATTTTGGTACAATAAATTCTCGATCACAAAAGTATCATCCCAAGAAATTGTTATGAAATTGAAGAATATAAAAAAACATAATATAAAATTCGATACTCGATTTGGATTAGGAGCAAAATATATTTCGAGTGAAGAAGTGATTTTTTTAAGAGATTGTTTAAAAAAAAGATTAAAAATACTGTATCTCCCTATAACTATTTTGGTGCATCCT